>JAIQFV010000009.1 GCA_020073085.1 Terriglobia bacterium
TTGAACCAGGCCGAAATCGAAATCAGCTTGTTCTCCCGGCAATGCTTGGGCCATCGCCGCATCTCGAGCTTACCGTTGCTACGGCGGGAGTCGCGGGCTTGGAACCGAAGGGTCAACCACGATCAAGTGAAAATCAACTAGCAGTTCACCCGGAAAAAAGCACGGATCAAGTTCAAATACAAAAAGAACTCTTTCACGCGGTCAAAGACCTAGAGGGAGAACCATATGAGTATCACACATTCAGGGCACTCGGCCCCTTGACCTGTTGCTTTCCCAAAGGAATTGTGGCATACTCCCTGTTGGAAACCAAAAGGTCGACTCTATGAGTGAAAAACCGGATGTTCCGCAGGGAACTCTGGCGCTGATGGTCCTCAAGACCCTCGATGTGCTCGGTCCGCTGCACGGCTATGGGATCGCCCGGCGCATCGAACAGATCAGCGGAGATCTGCTGGCCGTGAACCAGGGTACCCTCTATCCCGTGCTGCTGAAGCTGGAGCATGAAGGCTCAATTACCTCCGAATGGGGCGTCTCGGAGAATAACCGCCGGGCGCGTTTTTACCGGCTGACGCGGGCAGGACTGAAGCAGTTGCGGGCTGAAACCCGCGACTGGGAGCAAACGGCAGCCATCATCGCGCGGTTCTTCGAGGTGAAGGCGGAGGATTTGTCGTGAGATTCCTGAGGCGGCTTCTGGTGCGTCTCGCAAACTTCGCGACGAGACGGCAAAATGATCAACGGTTACGGGAAGAGATAGAGGGGCATCTTGCCCTGCAAACCGTGGAGAATCTTCGCGCCGGCATGCTCCCGGCGGAGGCGCGCCGCCAGGCCGTGCTGAAGTTTGGCGCGGTGGAGGCGATTCGGGAAGAATATCACGCTGAGCTAGGGCTGCCGTTGATTGAAAATTTGCTGCAGGATTTGTGGTACGCGATGCGGGTATTTGCAAAGTCGCGGGGTTTCGCTGCCGTCGCGATTTTGACGATCGCCCTGGGCATCGGAGCGACGACGGCGATCTTCAGCATCGTGAATGCGGTGCTGCTGCGCTCTCTGCCTTACCCCGAGCCGGACCGTTTGGTAAAGATCTTCTTTAACAATCCAGGGACGGGGTTGCACGGGGTACGGTTCTCCGTCCCCGAAATGGACGATCTCAGAGATCGGGCGGGTGTATTCGATTACGTGAGTGCCGCGTGCCGCGGCAGCATCGATTTGACCGGCGGCGCGCAGCCAAAGCGTCTCGAGGTGCTCGCCGTCAGTTCCACCTACTTTTCACTGCTTGGCGCAACCCCCCAAATGGGAAGGTTGTTTAGTCGTCAGGACTTCACGGCCGGTTACGCGCCGGTCGTGGTCATCAGCGATAGCCTTTGGCGCCGCAACTTTGCCGCCGATCCCAATGTTCTCGGCCATGCCATCCACCTGGACAACGATCCGTACACCATTGTCGGCGTTCTTCCGCCGGGATTTCGGCATCCCGGGTTACCGCGCGCCCAGGACGTGGAGGTTTGGCAAACCTCAGGATTCAGCGCTGCTCCCGATCCCACGCCAACACGCAGGACCCGGCTTTTACCTCAGGCATACGGAAGGCTGAAACAGGGCGTGACGCTGGCGCAAGCTCAGGACCGGCTCACTGCCATGGCCCGCGAGTTGCGCCACGAATATGCGACGGACTATCCGCCCGAGGGCAAATGGACGGTCGAGATTCAGCCCCTGCAGGAAGCATTGGTGGGGAATATTCGGGCCGTGCTGCTGGTATTGCAGGGGGCGGTCATTCTGATCGTTCTCATTGTCTCGCTGAACATTGCCAATCTCCTTTTGGCGCGCGCGTCGGGCCGGCAACAGGAGATGGCGATGCGGTCTGCGCTGGGGGCGAGCCGAGGCCGCATCGTGCGTCAGATGCTGACTGAATCCCTTCTTCTGTCTTTTGTCGGCGGAGCCGCCGGCATCGCCTTGGCAGTTGCCGCCTTGAAATTCATGCTGCGCCTTATTCCGCCGAGTATTCCCCGGTTCAGTGAAGTAACAGTCGACTGGGCAGTGCTGGCGTTTGCTCTGCTGATCTCGCTTCTTACCGGCCTGTTGTTCGGACTTGCTCCCGCCATGCACTCCACGAGAACGGATCTCTCCATGGCAATTCGAGAGGGGGCTCGGGGCTCCGGCTACAGCCTCAAAACCGGTCGCTTGCGGGATGCTTTGATCGTGTCGGAACTGGCCATTGCGGTTGTTCTGATGGTCGGAGCCGGCCTGTTGCTGAGAACGCTTCGGGACTTGCTCAAAGAAGATCCAGGCTTTAATCCCACCCAAGTTGTCGCCGCCAGCGTCAATCTGCCGTATCCCACCGATCCGAAGACGGACCCGTATCTCACGATCGCCCAGCAAAGTACTTTCTACCGGGAGCTGCAGTGCCGCATGAATGCAATCCCGGGTGTGGAGCTGGCCGGATTCGTCTCGGATCTGCCTGCCGCCGGGAGTCCGTTCAACTTCGCGCTGGGTATCGAAGATCGTCCATTCAAACCCGGAGAGATATTGCGTGCCGAGCCCATCATCATCAGCCCCGGTTACTTTGAGGTGATGCAGGCCCCGCTCGTGCGGGGGCGGTATTTTACCGAAGACGATCAAGACGGCAAACGGCCGGTCGCGATCGTTGATGAATCCACCGCGCGCCGCTACTGGCCGGATCGCGATCCGCTGGGCCGCCGGCTGCGCGTCGGCCAGGATCCCACTTCGTCATGGCGGACGATAGTGGGGATTGTGAAGGACATCAAGCATGACGGGCTCGACGTCGATGGTGTCCCTCACATCTATGTCTCCATCTATCAGGAATTCGATGCGGTGCAGGGCGTCGTCTTCCGGGATTTCAGCGTCGTGTTGCGGACCTCTCTGCCGGCAAGCGTTCTCGATCCGCAGGTTCGCCGCCAGGTCCAGAGTATTGATCCGGGCTTACCTGTATACAACGTCACTTCCATGAACGAACTGCTCGACAGGTCGCTGGCTTCGCGCCGTTTCTCTGCCCGGCTTGTGGGCGGATTTGCCGTTCTGGCGCTTCTTCTGGCTTCCATTGGAATCTACGGCTTGCTGGCTTATATGGTTGGCCAACGGTCTCGCGAGATCGGTCTGCGAATGGCTTTGGGAGCCGGGCGAGCCGACATTCTCAAACTGATTCTCAAAAAGGGGATTGTCCTCGCCGGCGTCGGAGTCATTGCCGGCGTGATCCTTTCCGCATCGACTGCCTCGATGATGGCGAGTTTGCTCTATGGGGTTCGTCCCCACGATCCGGCCGTCTTTCTGATCGTGCCTCTGCTTTTCCTTGGCGTCGCCGCGCTGGCCAGCTACCTTCCAGCCCGGCGAGCAACGAAAGTAGACCCGATGCTTGCCCTTCGCGAGGGATGACCTCGCCGTGTTTAGGGCCCACTGATCAGGGCGTGATTTCGGTTACGCCCCGGATGTTTGGAAATCCACATTGTTTCGGGTTCAAACAAATTGAGGAGAGTCACTCGAATGAAACAGATAAGAATCTTCTTGCTGTTGGCAGTGCTCATCTTTACCCTGGCGGCCTCGTGGTACTCCGGGCTTGCCTATGCCCAGCGCGTCGATGCTCTCGGGCCGCAGGTGCGCAAGTACCTGAGTGTCAGCACCCCCAAAGTAATCCTTGAACACGTCCAAATCATCGATGGCACGGGGGCCGCGCCGAGCCCGGATCAGAACATCTACATCGCGGGCGGAAAGATAACCGCCATATCCGCGGGCGCGGACCAGGCCCCGAGCGACGGCACCACGATACTCAACCTGCGAGGTTACTCGGTCATGCCGGGCATCGTCGGCATGCACGATCATCTGTTCTATCTGGCGCGGCCAAATCTCGGAGCCGACGGGAGCTTCGACAGCCCGGCCCTTTTTGTACAGATGAGCTTCTCGGCGCCTCGGCTGTATCTGGCGAACGGCGTGACGACCGCGCGCACTGTAGGCAGTGTCGATCCTTATACGGATTTAAGACTCAAGCAGGCCATTGAAACGGGCAGCCTCCCTGGCCCGCATCTGGACGTCACCGGTCCCTATCTGGAAGGATCCAGCAACAATCCAAATCTCCAAATGCACCAGCTCAGCGGGCCAGAGGATGCACGTCAGACAGTGGCCTACTGGGCGGATCGTGGCGTGACCTCGTTCAAGGCCTACGCGCATATCACCCGGGAGGAATTGAGCGCCGCGGTCAAAGAGGCACACCAGCGCGGCCTGAAGGTTACGGGCCATTTGTGCTCGGTCACCTATGCGGAAGCAGCGGAGATCGGCATAGACAATCTCGAGCACGGATTCTTCGCGAATACCGACCTGGATCCCGACAAGAAACCCGACGCGTGCAGTGCGAGCGGGGGTGACTACACGCTCGAGCACATGACCCCCGGCAGCCCCGAGGCGGATCGGCTGATCGCAACGCTCATCCGTCATCAGGTCGCGATCACGTCAACACTGCCGGGTACCGCGTCATCCGTGCCGATCAATGCGTCGATGGACGGTCGTTCGCCCGTGCGGGCGGCGGTGTTGGAGGCCATGGCGCCCTCGATGCGCGAAGCGTATCTCTACAGTCGTAATCGTCCCAGATCGCCTCAGAGTAACGCAGCCGACCTGCTCCGCAGAGACACGGATCTGGAGCGCGCCTTCGTCGCCGCGGGCGGGCTACTGCTGGCGGGACCGGATCCGGTTGGCATCGGCGGTAACCTCCCAGGCTTTGGCGATCAGCGTGAGATCGAGTTGCTGGTAGACGCCGGGTTTCAACCGGTCCAAGCGATTCGAATCGCGACTTTGAACGGTGCGATCTTTCTCGGTCGCCAGGATCAGATCGGCTCGATTGCGGCTGGGAAAAACGCGGACCTCGTGGTGATGAAAGGTGATCCAGCCTCTCGTATCACGGATATCGAAAACGTCGAAATCGTCTTCAAGGACGGCGTCGGATACGACACCCAGAAGCTGCTCGATTCGGTGAAGGGCCGTTATGGGGAATATTAAGGGTTGCCTCCTGGGTTGGGACCTGCCTCCTAGGCCAGGTGTTTCCGGCGTGTCTCGTCCGCCTCCGAAATTCAGGCGCATGGCAACGCCGAGGATGCCTTTTAGCTTTTGTTCCGTCCTGCTTCACCGGGTTGTTTTTCAGAGGAGGATTGAGTCCGATGCGCAAACGGTTCACGCTGTTGGCGGTATTCTTTTTCACGCTGTTTTCAACAGGGCAGGCCCCCGCCCAGTCGCCCTCCGTCGTGACTCTAGTAAAAGCTGGCCGGCTGCTCGATCCCCGGACCGGGAATGTGCTTTCACCCGCAGCCGTGCTGATTGAAAACGGCAAGATCAAGGAAGTCGGTCCGCCTTCACGAGTGCAAGATCATGCGCCGGCGGGCGTCAAGATCATTGACTTGGGCAGCGCGACCCTGCTGCCCGGGCTGATTGACAGTCATACCCACCTGCTTCTCAACGTAGTGGTGCCGGCGGAAGCTGAGATGACTCGCTACACCTTTTTTCAACCGGGGCTATTGCTCGCAGTCGCCGCAAAGTCGCCCGCTGAACGGGTGTTGTTGGGCGCACAAATGGCGCGAGAGGACCTGGAGAGTGGTTTCACGACTGTGCGCAACGTCGGGCATTCCGGCATTGATGGCGATGCTGCGCTACGCGACGCGATCAATACAGGCCGTGTTCCCGGCCCGAGAATTCTGGCCGCCGGTCGTAAACTCACGCCGATGGGTGGTTACTTCCAGGCTCTCAATCCCGCTGTCGCCGAGTCAATCCTGCGACAGGAATTTCTGGAGGTAGCAAGCCCCGAGGAGGCACGGCGGGCTGTCGATGAGGATCTCTTCTACAATGTCGATCTTATCAAGGCTGTGGCCGACGATGACGGCGTTGGCATCACCGTGCCGGTAATGACGGCCATCGTCGAGGAGGCTCATCGGGCGCACAAGAGGGTTGCCGTCCACGCTCAGACCCAAATTGCCATCCAAACGGCGATCGATGGAGGCGCAGACTCCATCGAGCATGGCGATGCTGTGACCGACGAGCAACTTAACATGATGCGCGACAAGGGAATCTTCTTCGACATAACGCCCACCTTTTGGAGCGCTTTTCTTACAAACATTTTTGAGGCGAACATAGCCATGTCCCCCGAGTTGAAATCGAGGATGGCCGCCAGTAATGACCGAAGGCGGCCAAGAGTGGCCGATCTCATTCAGCGAATATTGAAGTCGGGAGTGAAGTTTGCGGCCGGATCAGACATGTGCTGGTTCTATCCAGGGAAAACGCGCGGCCAAGCCACGGCAACGATGTTTTCGGCCTTGCATGACGCCGGAATGGTGCCGCTCGACATCATTCGTGCGGTCACATCAAACGCCGCAGAAATGTTGGGCTGGCAGGACCGGGTTGGCGCTGTTGAGCCCGGGCGATTTGCTGATCTCATTGCCGTGGCTGGAGATCCGATCGCCGACATTACCGAGCTCGAGCGCGTTCGCTTCGTGATGAAAGATGGCCAATTAATCAGGAATGATCTTGCGCCGCATTAGTATTTATTGGGGTCGTATCTTTGTAAGAAAAGGGGTCAGCCTGCACATTCGACATCGAGAGAGCATGCGACCGAAAGCAATCCCCTCTTTTGGATCTTGCCCGGATTTGTCGATTGTCGCAGCCTGACCCCCCTTGTTCCATTACCAATCTCCTCAATCCGAAATCTGTCTTCCGCATTCCGAAATTCACAATCGATTTACTCGTACCTCAAGGCGACCATCGGATCGACGCACAGCGCCCGGCGGGCGGGAAGAATTAGGATCGTGCCAGGTCTCAGCGGGCTGTTGCTCAAACTGGAGAGCGCCGGGTGGTCCCGCACCTGCGGGGGGCCTACAACATAACCGCACGATTTTACGTTGTTAGCCGTCTGGGTGGACTGAGCCGGCGAGTTGATTTGAGCGACAGCCCGTCAGAATTCAACATGTCCAACGATTTTGTGAAGCAGCTTCAGGGCCCAGGCCAAGAAGTGCCATTACAACACCTGTTGATTTTTGAGATCTGGCACCATTGTCCCTGGCCTATTGTTTCACGAGAGCCCTTTGCCCTATGGGGGGTGGCTGGAACGGCGGGCAAAAAAAAAGTGAAAAAAAAACTTGCATCTAAGATGGTGTTATAGTTAACTATATCACTATACTAGGCGAATGGATCGATCGAAAAGATTCCTTGCGCCTCTCTCGTAAGGGCTATCTGGAAGACATGATGGATCTTGAGTGGAACAACAGTCAACCGATTTACCGTCAGCTTCGCGACCGGGTCGTCGCCATGATACTCGACGGGGTACTCAAAGAGGGCGATCCGCTGCCGTCGGTGCGCATTGTGGCGGCCGAATACCGGATCAATCCGCTCACGGTCTTGAAGGGCTATCAACAACTGGTCGACGAACAGCTGGTCGAGAGCAAACGAGGTCGCGGAATGTTCATTAATGCGGGCGCGCGCAATCTGCTGCTGCAGGGCGAACGCCAGAAGTTTCTTGCGGAACTATGGCCCAGGGTCTACGCCACCATTCAGCGGCTTGGCCTGACACCGGAGGAACTGCTCGAGGCTGGCGCCAGCCGCAATTCGAATTCGAAACCCAAAGAGGGGGAGACGAAGCCATGACAGTTGTAGAAGCACGCGGCCTCCGTAAAAGCTTTGGCCTAACCATCGCGCTGGACGGGATCGATTTGCGCGTCGAAGAGGGTCGCATCCTCGGACTCATCGGCCCCAACGGCGCGGGCAAGACCACCGCGCTCAACGCGGTTCTCGGCCTCACCCCCTATCAGGGAGAGCTGACGGTGCTGGGGCGCGATCCCTGGGTCGAGCGCGATCAGCTCATGCGCGACGTCTCGTTCATTGCCGATGTCGCCGTGCTGCCGCGCTGGGCGCGGGTTTCGCAGCTGCCCGACTACGTCGACGGCGTGCATCCGCGGTTCGATCGCGCCAAGGCGGAGGCCTTTCTGGCAAAGACCAACATCCGGCGCACCAGCAAGGTCCGGGAATTGTCGAAGGGCATGGTGACGCAGCTGCATCTCGCCCTGGTCATGGCCATTGACGCGAGACTGCTGGTGCTGGACGAACCGACGCTGGGGCTTGACATCCTGTACCGCAAGAGTTTCTACGACTCCCTGCTGAACGACTACTACGACCGCCGCCGCACCATCGTCGTGACGACGCATCAGGTGGAAGAGGTCCAGCACGTCCTCACCGATCTCATGTTCATCAACCGCGGCCGTATCGTACTCAGTTGCAGCATGGAGGAATTCGAGGCGCGCTATCTGGAAGTGATGGTCCATCCCGAGCAGGCTGCCGCGGCCCGGGCGCTCAAGCCGATGCACGAGCGCCAGTTGTTCGGCCGCAGCATCCTGCTGTTCGACCGTGTCGATCGTCAGCAACTCGCCGGCCTGGGCGAGGTGCGCACGCCCAGCATCGCGGACGTGTTTGTTGCCGTGATGGGCAATCAGGCCGGCGAGTCACAAGGAGCCACTACATGAATACTCAATCGAGCGCCGTGCCGGAGTCGCCCCTGGATCCGTCGAAAATCCCGCCCGCGGCCACGCGGGCGACTCGCCCCTTGTACTGGTCGGTGCGGCGCGAACTGTGGGAGTATCGTTCGATCTACATGGCGCCGCTGGCCGTCGCCGGGGTCGCCCTGTTCGGCTTCCTGATCGCGACAATCGGTCGCGCCATGGCGTCGCCCAGCCTGGCCCAGCGGCGGCAAGTCCTCGAAGAGCCCTACGCCTTCGCGACCGGTCTGATCATGGTGACCGCTTTTATCGTCAGCGTGTTCTACTCCCTCGACGCGCTGCACGGCGAGCGCCGCGATCGCAGCATCCTGTTCTGGAAGTCACTGCCGGTTTCCGATCTCACCACCGTGCTCGCGAAGGCCAGTATTCCGCTCGTCGTTCTGCCCTTGCTCAGCTTCGTGATCACCGTGGCCACGCAGCTGATCATGCTGCTGTTGAGCAGCATCGTCCTGCTGGGGAGCGGCCTGAGCGTCGCGACGCTTTGGACACAGGCGTCGTCGTTCCTGATGGCGCTGCTCTACCACCTGGTGACCGTGCATATGCTCTGGTATGCGCCCATCTATGGCTGGCTGCTGCTGGTCTCCGGCTGGGCACGGCGCGTGGCATTTCTCTGGGCTGGCTTACCGCTGCTCGCCATCTGCGCGGTCGAAAGGATTGCTTTTAACACGACCCATTTCGCCGCCCTGCTGAAGTACCGTCTCATGGGTCCTGAAGTCTTCCAGTTGCCAGGTCCAGGTAGACTCGCGATGGGCTCGATGACGCACTTCAGCCCGGAGAAATTCCTGAGCAGCCCCGGTCTGTGGATCGGGCTGGCAGTCGCCGCGATATTTCTCGCTGCCGCGGTCCGGCTGCGCCGCTATCGGGAGCCGATCTGATTCGCATCCGGTCTTCATTGAACGCCTCGCGTATGGAGAACGGAGTAGGAACACAGCGGTAATGTCTAATTCGATGTTTAGGAGGACCTATGGAACCCGTTGTTGGTCTTGACCCTTCACCCATGGAATGTGCTTCTTCCTCACTTACCATTCCGATTTGGCAGGACATCCTGGCCCAGGCAATGACCGGCGAATTACTCGCCGCGATGAACTACACCTCCTTATCGGAGATAGGTGACGATTTCACAGAAGCAGCCGATGCATTGGAGCATGCGGAGGGTGAACGGGGGCATGCTGCTGCGTTTGCTGCCGAGGGCCGCAAGATTGGAATAAACGTCGCCAACAACGTCGACGCCAAGCATTGGAAGCGGCTCCGCGACGCATTCCTGCGCTGCATCGCAGAGCGTGACTTTATAGGCTGCCTGATCGTCCAGGAGATCATGCTGGAATCATTCGCCGCCGCCAGCTATGCACGCGTCGGGAAGGTGGCGCCGGGAAGTCTTGGCAAAACCTTTGCCCGCATCGCCGCCGAGGAACATGAGCACATCGATCACGCTCTTGCGATTCTCAGAACGGAGCGCGCCCGCGACGCGCAGCGCTTCGACGAGAAGGTGTACCGGCTGCACCTTGAGGTGATGACCACCCTCGCGCAGATGCTGGCGAAGGAATGTAAGGATGGACATTGCGAAGTGTGCCATGCCAACTGTGTGAAGCCATCCCTGTTCGAAGTCAGTTTGTCTGCAGCCGAGCTTCGCGGAGCATCGCTCGAACAGTATCTAAAGACGCTGGACCGGCTGGGGATACCCGGGGAGGTAACCCTTGCATGGGTGACTCAGTTGCCGGTGTAGCGAAGCGGGGGCGGACGATGGAAGTCGATTTCGCGCTGGTCGGGCATCAGGAGAGTTGGAGAGCGGCGGCGGACGTGCTCGCTGTCCTGCGCGGACCGCAGCGTGCGCCTCTGCCGGACGATGAGATCAAGGACATCCTTCCGTGGATTCCGCCCAGGGCCGTCTGCCATGTCGACGTCGGATCGATCGCCGGCGCGAGGGCACGCGGCCTCTACATCGACTCTTTCATTCCTCCGGACCGTCTGGATGCCGCCTACGTCCACGAGAACATCGCCCGCGTCCGAGGCGCGGCGGCCTGCGCGATCAAGGCAGGAGCGAGGATCGTGAGTCTGGGCGGATTCAGCTCCATTCTGATCGAGGGCAACTTCGATCAGCTTCCGGAACGACACGATACCGTCTTCACGACAGGCAATACGTTGACCGTTGGTTTCATCGTTCAGGGCCTCAAGAAGATGTGCGCTCTGGAGGGCCGGGACCTCCGCAGATCAACGCTCCTCATTATTGGGGCAACCGGAGATGTGGGGTCCGGCTGTGCCCGATGTCTGGCGCCGATCGTGAATCGCGTGTTGCTCAGCGCACGCAACCTGGAGCGACTACGCCGGTTCGCGGCGGAGTTGCGAGCCGATGGAGTTCAGGTGGAGATCGCCACGGATCTCCAGCGATTCTCCGCAGAGGCCGACGTCGTGATCTGCGCGGCGAGTCTGGCGTCCCCTTCGCTTCTGTTGGGCCGGATCGCGCCCCACGCCATCGTTTGCGATGCGGGTTATCCGAAGAACTTGTCTCCAAGCGGGATGAGGCCTGGCGCCAAAGTTTTCTTTGGAGGTCTGGGACAGATCACCGGTGGAATGCGGTTCTCGCCGGATTTTCATGGAATTCTGAACCGGCATCCGTTCCCCGATGTGGTCCATGGATGTCTACTCGAAGGCATGGCTCTCGCTCTGGAGGGCCGCTTCGAACCCTTCTCTCAAGGGAGAGGGTCCATCACCCCCGAGCGGGTCGAGGAGATGGAGACAATCGCTCGACGGCATGGTATCTATCTCGCACCGCTTTATAACGCCGATGGACCCGTGGAGGACGGATTTCATTGCCGGACGGAAGGGTCGAGAGGATGAGTTCCGGCATTCCTTGCCGCAGCAGCGGTGTGGCGATGCCGCCAGGTAGAGAATCAACGCTATCTTCTAATTCTGTCCCGGAAGCATTTACGAGGAGAAGTTACACGAGAGTCTGGGAGGAACAAGCATGGGCGCATCCGGAATGATGGAACGGTTTGCAGACGAGTCGCCGCGTCTCAAGGCCAGGATTACCGGTGCCTTTTATCTCCTCACCATACTGACGGGGGTATTCGCCCAGATGTTCGTGAGCGGCCGGCTTGTTGTTGACGGCGATGCCGCGGCGACGGCGGCCAACCTACTGGCGCACGAGCGCTTGTTTCAGTTGGGTTTCGCCGTCTACCTCATCGAAATGGCGTGCCAAATTGCCATCACAGCACTCTTCTATGACTTGCTTAAGCCGGCGGGCAGGAGCGTCTCTTTGCTTGCCGCATTCTTGGGGCTCGCCGGTTGCATCATCAAGACTTTTAGCCGCGTCTTTTTTATCGCCCCCTTGTTCGTCTTGGGAGGCGCGCATTACTTGACTGTATTTAGCCAGGAACAACTGCAGGCGCTGGCGCTCCTCTTTCTCAAGGTGAATGACCGGGGCGCCGCGATCGCCTTGGTATTTTTCGGATTCTATGCACTCCTGACGGGCTACCTCATTGTCAGGTCCACCTTCCTGCCTCGAATCCTGGGAGTGATGGGAATATCGGGAGGTTTGGGTTGGCTGACCTTCCTGTATCTGCCACTCGGATACCGTCTATTCCCCTGCGTGGCCGTCCTCGGCCTCATCGGGGCAGCAGCGCTGATCCTGTGGCTCCTCGTGGCCGGCGTGAACGTTCAACGATGGAAGGAGCAGGCCGGTCGGCGGGGGGATGGCGATCGTAGCACCCCATGCACCCTTTGATTGAGTCGCTCGCTAAGGAGGCAAAGAGTATGAGCAAAGCCACCCACCCTTTCGCGAACTTCCTCTCGCCCGCATTCGCCATCGAGGAGGACGTATGACTCCTACCTGTTCCTGCGTGCCCGGAGCATCCCCGTCCCGCTGGCCTGGCTGGGGGTACTCGCATCGAGCCTGCTCGTCATCGTCCTTCCCCTGCAGCTTGCGGGATTCATCGGAGGCCCGGTGACGACTTACATTGGGTTACCCATACTTGTGTTCGAACTGACGCTCGGGCTTTGGCTGCTCATCAAGGGAGTCGCCGCGCAACCGATTGCAACTTAAACCTGGGTGTTATACCGCTGGCGTTCTTAAGTGCATTGTGCGCCATTATAGAAAACCTTAAGGAGCAAAATGTATGGAAATGAACTTGAGTCCCCTCAAAAAGACTGCAAGATTTGCCGGCCTACTGTACCTCATTTGGATAATAACGGGCGTCTATGGCATGTTCTATGTACCATCAAAGATTATGGTCCGGGGAGATGCAGTTGCCACCGCTAATAACATCCTTGCTCATGAATTCTTATTTCGAACGTCCATCATTAATGATCTTATCAGCAACATCATTTGGGTGTTTTTGGTATTGGTTCTGTATCGATTGTTCAAACAGGTAAACGAGCGTCAGGTCAAACTTCTGGTTGCATTTGTGATTGTGCAAATTCCAACCGTTTTTATTATGGAGGCATTCAATATTACTTCACTTATGATTCTTAAAGGCGAAATATTGAAAACATTCGAACTTACTCAGAGACAAGATTTGGCTATGCTCTTTCTTAAAATTAACGATTACGGAGTCCTGGCATTAGAAATATTCTGGGGCCTTTGGCTTTTCCCCCTGGCGATCCTGGTTTACACGTCGCGCTTCCTACCCCGTTTCCTGGGTGTGTGGCTGATCATCAACGGCTTCGCCTGTCTGGCCATGGGCTTTACGGGCTTAGTGTTGCCGCAATACCATGATGTGGTCTATCGTATCGCCTTCCCCGCTCTCTTCGGAGAGATGGCGCTGATGCTGTGGCTCCTGATCATGGGCGCAAAGCCGCAGCCGTTGGCCGCCGCAGCCTCCTGATCTATAGCGCTACTTTATCGGCCCTTCGTGACCCATTGCTCTGGATAAAGAGGTGAGTAGGAGCACAGCCGTAATGACCGACCAGTTGCAGCTGGCTCAACATACCGCTGCCAAAGTTGTCGGCTTCCTTATACCTGTTTAAGGCTGACTAGCAAAATATTCCCTTTAATCCCTTTCGAAGGAGTGAATTATGAGATCTGCAAAGAGCGTCGGCCGGATTATCGGCATGCTGTTGTTCGTGCAGTTAGCGGGACTCATTGTGCCCTTCGTGTTGTTACATCCTCTGACCATGGGATCTCGGTATTTCCTTGCCAATGCGGCGGCGAGCTCTTTTCAGATCAAGGTGGCTGTGTTTCTCTTGTTCGCAAATTGCGCGCTTACAATCGGCATGGCCATCGTGGCATATCCGGTCTTTCGCCAATATAGCGCTCAAATGGCGCTCTTGCTCGTGGCCGTAGGCGTGATCATGTTTTCGTTGCAAGCGGTCGATAATGCCCACGTGCTGTCCATACTGTCTTTAAGTCAGCAATACGCCCAGGCCGGCGGCCCGGATGAGCTTTTCCAAACGCTGGCGATGGTGGTCGGCTCGACAAGGAGGTGGGCACATTACTCAGAGCTGCTTGTTATCGATTGTTGGATCTTCGTGTTTTACAGCATCCTGTACCGCTTCGCCCCAGTGCCGCGCGTGTTGGCCGCTTTTGGACTGATCACAGTCATGCTTCACTTCACAGGGATCACGTTACCGTTGTTCCTGGGTTATCGGAGCGTGACGCTGATGGGCGCGACCATGGCCCTGAGCCACATAGCTCTAGCGTTGTGGCTGATAGTCAAGGGATTCGAAGAACGCCTTCCAAGTCGGGTGCCGAGCTAAGCTTCAAATAAAATACCGCACCGATCCTGACCGGTTTTTAGCTTCTGAATAAGAGAGTAATTAAGGATTGGAACGAAACGAATATGAGCGCAGCCAAAACCATGAATCCAGATGGAAAAGGGTCGCCGCGATTCAAGGCCGGGATGCCCGGTGTCCTCTCTTTGCTCAGCGTCCTGACTGCTACTTTCTTCGGTAGACCACCTTGCCGTCAGGCCGGAGACGCTCTTTCAGCAACCCCTTTTCGACGAGTGTTTTCAGGGTTTCGTCCAGTGTGCCTCCGGATCCGGCGTCGAGCCACTGCGAAATGCCTTCAAGGGTATCCTCAGCATCCGGATTTCTACTGAGATAGCTCAGAATTTCACTCGCGATTCTGTCTGTTGAGTCGACCTTATTGTATCGCGGCATGAATGTCGTCCACCGAACGGCTAGTGATTCAACTGGGAAGGGTTCGTGTCAGGAATGATTCGTATCGGGTCTCTGCAAACGTGAAATGGTTTCTCGTCATAGTCAACGCAGCAACTCTTCCTGACCAATTGCCATACGCAGAGATCTGACACTCGATCTTCTCACTTTGGAAGATAACAAGAAACAATGAAGCGAATGGAGGATAACATGGTGAAGTCTTTGAGGTACTGCTTCCTTTTTGCCGTTGCAGGCTGCCTGCTCCTGGCGAAGCCCATGATGGCAGAAGAAGGAATCAAAGGCAATCTGGTCACGGTTGAATGGCTGGAGAAAAATCTTAAGAACCCCGATGTTCTGATACTCGACGCGTCACCTCAGAGCTACGCGGCACAACACATTCCCGGCGCAGTAAGCGCCAACGTATTCGAGCTATTCAGCTATGGTGTCGGGGGAGCGCCGATCCCGGAGACGGAAAGGCTCTTCCAGTCCTGGGGAGTCAGTTCCGGGAAAAAAATAGTCATGTACGATCCGGGCGGCACCATGCTGGCCACCCGCCTCTTTTTCGACCTCTACTATCACGGCTTCCCCGCAAAGAACCTTTTCATCCTGGACGGCGGATTGTTCAAGTGGCAAAAGGAAGGTTTGCCGGTAACGAAGGACCTTTCGCCGGCCCCGAAGAACGGCACTTTCAAAATCGAGAAGCTAAACGAAGATGTGGAAGTCGAACTCCCAGAATTCCTTACTGGATCCGGGGACACCGCCAACCATGCTTTAGTGGAAGCACTTGAGCCCGGATGGCATTTTGGAGAAATTCATCCTTTCAACAAGGCCGGCCATATCCCGAATGGCATCCTGGCGCCAACCACCGACTTTTTTAATCCCGACAAGACCTTCAAATCAGCAGAGGAAATAAAGAGAATGCTGAGTTATTTGGGCATCAGGCCTGAACAGCAGATCTACACCTATTGCGGGGGCGGGGTCGCCGCCAGCGTGCCGTTTTTCGCCGCTAAGTTCATAGCGAATTATCCCAGAGTGAAACTTTTCCCGGCGTCCGAGATGGGATGGGTGTCCGATGAAAGAGACCTCCCTTACTGGACATTCGATGCCCCGTTCCTGATGCGGGAAACAAGCTGGTTGCAGTTCTGGGGCGGCCGGATGCTCAGGATGTACGTGGCCCCACGCATCAGCATTGTGGATGTGCGGCCCGCAGACGCCTTCAATCAGGGACACGTGCCTTTCGCGCTGAACATCCCTGCCGAGGTGTTCAAAAGCAATATCACCAATCCCGGCAAGCTGGCTGAAATTCTGGGTCCGGCCGGCATCGATGCGTCTCACGAAGCCGTTGTATTTTCAGGCGCAGGGTTGACCAAGGACTCAGCCCTGGCGTTCGTCATGCTGGAAAAACTGGGACAGAAAAAAGTATCTGTCTTCATGGACTCCCTGGATAAAGTTGCACAGCCTGGGTACTCCCTGACAAAGGATGCAACTGTTGTTGGTCCCAAGAAGGGCCCACAAGACTTATCCATACCTCCCACAACTTATCCCGGGAATTTCCAGAAGGAGGTGATCGTTGCAGACCCGAGGATCACCCGGGGAGTCTATTCCAAGGTATTTATTGCTTCGGGCAAGAATGTGCCTGCAAAAGCTCAGGACGGCAAAGTTGTTCATGTCCCGTTCACTGATCTCCTGAATGCCGACGGCACGCCCAAAGCCGCGAAAGATATCTGGAACATCCTGGCCAAGGCCGGGGTTCCGAGATATGCGGAGCTTGTTTGCTTCTCCGATGATCCCGGTGAAGCGGCAGCCAACTATTTTATCCTCAAGCTGATGGGCTACCCTGATGTGAAGGTGTTGGTGATGTAACGGTTATTGACCCTCTTGTCCACATGAGCCGAGCTAATGGCGTGGAGGAACGACCTCGAGCAACGGGGATGGTCTGAATTGCGTGTTCTCAACTTAGCAGAGCCCGAGCCATGCCACCATGAAGGCGATGTGTGCTCCCCGGGACGGCTGTCCGCATCAACCCGACGATCGGTGGATCGGTCCTCTGGCTCGTTTGATCAAAGCGGTTGAGCGCGTCACTTTGCCAATGGCTCATGAGGATCTCAGACGTATTGCCGATCGAGCACTTCTCGTACCTTGCGTGCCAGGGATTTGGGAGTAAAGGGTTTCTGTAGAAACATCGTTTCCGGATCCAGGATTCCTTTGCGTGCAATGGCCTCGGGGGTATAGCCGGACACAAAGAGAATTTTCACTTCCGGACGCAGGGAAGAGATGTGCTGGGCCAGTTCATGACCACTCATCTTCGGCATGACGAGATCGGTGATTACCAGCCCGATGGAGTCTTTCCGGGCATCAAACATCTGAATCGCCGCCTCTCCATCGGCGGCCTCGAGCACCTTGTAGCCCCCCATGGTCAGAATCTCGCGCGCCAGCGCCCGAACCCCTTCCTCATCTTCCACGAGGAGGACGGTCTCTGATCCCCCAAGCACCTCCCGCTGCCCAAGAGCCGCCTTCTGATCCTGGACCTCTTCAGCGGCACAAGGAAGGTACACCTTGATGGTCGTGCCGTGGCCCATTTCGCTGTAGACTGTGATAAAACCCTCATTCTGTTCGACGATGCCGTAAACCGTGGAGAGCCCCAATCCCGTGCCTTTTCCCACTTCCTTCGTGGTGTAGAAAGGTTCGAATAAATGAGATTGGACCTCTGCCGTCATCCCGGATCCGGAATCAGTGACCGCCAGCATGACATAAGGTCCCGGTTTGGCAGCCGCATATTTCTGGACAAAGTGCTCATCGAGTTCAACGTTGTGCGTCTCCAGGATGAGTTTCCCCCCATGCGGCATGGCGTCCCGTGAATTCACCGAGAGATTCATAATCACCTGATGCATCTGCCCCGGGTCCGCCTTGACTCGTTCCAGATCTTTGCCCGCAACAAACACCAAATCGATATCTTCGCCAATGAGGCGGTGGAGCATCTTTTCCATATCCGCGATGACATGGTTCAAATCCAACACCTCAGGCTGAACGACTTGTCGGCGGCTGAAGGCGAGCAGCTGGCGCGTCAGGGAAGCCGCCCTTTCGCCCGCTTTGCGGATTTCCTCCGCATTTCTTCGCAGCGGATCCGATTTGTCCAGCTTCATGAGGAGAAGCTCTGAATAACCGGAAATGGCCGTCAGGAGGTTGTTGAAGTCATGAGCGACCCCCCCAGCCAGCCGCCCCACCGCCTCCATCTTTTGGGCCTGACGCAACTGGTCCTCAAGCCTCTTCTGCTCGGTGATATCTTCGCACGTCCCGAGAACCCCGATGACTTGTCCATCCCGGTCCCGCAACGGGATCTTGCTGGTTCTCAACCAGAAGGAACTGCCATCGGCCAGCTTGAGAGGTTCTTCAAAATTAATCTTGGCTGTGTTGCTCAGCATGACCTGGCGGTCGTCAACCCGGTGAGCCTCCGCGCTCACGCTCCAGCCCATATCAAAGTCGCTTTTACCCACGATGGATTCCACCGTTTCGAAGCCGGAGTCCTTCAAGAAGGCCTTATTGCTTCCCAGGTAACTGAGATTCTTATCCTTCCAAAACACGCGCTGCGGAATATTGTCGAGGATCAGCTGGAGCATCTGTTGGGAGCGGTACAATTCATTCTCCGCTCGTTTGCGCTGGATGATGTCCTGATGTAATTCCCTGGTGCGCTCCTCGACACGTTTTTCCAGCTCGTTGTGAGCACTTTGCAGGGCCGCATCCCGGAGCTGAATCTGCCTCAACATGTCGTTGAACGCATCGATCAGCATCCCCAATTCATCGCGTGTGGACTTGACCGCGCGGACGGAATAGTTTTTCTCCATCGACACAAGTCTTGCCGTCTGCGCCAATTGCAGAATTGGATCTGAGATGACGCGTTGCAGGCGGTTGGACAGCACCAACACCAGCAGAGTGGATCCCAGCAGGACCAGGAGAACAACACTGCCGTAGCGTTTCAAGCGGGCGCTCAGTTCTTGCAGGTCACTCTGGAGATAAACCGTGCCGATGGCCTCACGATCCAACACGACCTGATGGAACAGGACGAGCACGTGTTTCGAAAAATGAAAACCGTCCTTTTCATAGGAGGGAGGCGAAAAGCTTCCTTTCGCATCCTCGCGGACATAGGAGGCGAACACCTTTCCGTCGGGTGTCAGCAAACAGGCGGAGATGATATGTGGCTTACTTTTCAAAGATGCCAAAGTCCCCGACGCGGCCTGCTGGTCATTGAAGGTCAATGCGGCGGTGCTATTGTCAGCGACAATTTGCGCCAGGGCCAAAAGATCGCTGACCATGGCCCGCCGGAACGCGATGAAATCGTAGACGGCGACCACTCCACTGGCCAGCAGCAGGGCGATGAAACTGATCACGAGGATGATCAGCGTGAGTTTGCGCTTGATCGGAATGGCCTGGAAAGCATGCATCTTAGTTTCCATGGGTCCCGTTCCCGATGACCTCTCCTAGTTTCAGGAGTTTGGAACTGATCCGGAGCCCCGCCCGTTCGGCGGCCCCGAGGTTGATTTCGAATCGAACCTTGTCGTCCTTCAAAGTGAAATTGATAATCCCTCCGGACCGCGTGAACTGCTCCACCTCACCCACCGTCAGAACACTGGATCCTTTCAAGGATCCCAGAATTTGCGGCAGGCGGCCTTGCTCCGAGGAACTGATGAAGAGGATATGGCAAAATTCCAGGGCCTGGCCCCGCTTGAACCTTTTGATCACCAGCCGGCGGCCATTGATCCCCTTCCCATTAATGGTTTGCTCCAGATCGCTTCCAAAAGGATCATCCCCCACAATTCCCAGGATGAAAGGGGAATTGGGGTCGGGACTCACGTTCGTTGGCCAATCGATGAATTTTGCAAAGTTGTACAGGAAGGCTGCCTTGACTTGGTATTCCCCGGGGGATTGTGAGGGCGGAGCGCCGAGGGCTGTGCTTCCAAGACACAGAGTAATAACGATGACCGGCAGAAGTAGCAGGAGACACCCGTGGATGAAACCCGGGAGCCTTCCTTCCCCTTCCGCATTCGTCTTTCGAGCGGCCAACCTCATCAATCTCTCACCCTTCCCACAGCTCCGCGTTGCGATTCTCATCATCCCGTTCGATATCCCTGTTTGCCTGGCGCTCCCTCAAAACCGATAAGTCAACTTCAACCGAAGGTTCCGGCCATCCTGTTCAATGGCCTGTTGAATGTGCTCTTCCGCGCCGGGATCCGCATAGCGCTTGTCAAACAGGTTGTACACTCCCACGGAAACGTCCAGTCCTTTCGCCAGCTTCTGACCGAACAGCGTTACATTCGTCACAAAGAAACCCCCGATGTCGGTTCCCTCCACGCTCCTTCTCCGGCTGGTGTACTGCCCCTCGATGCCGGCAAACAGTTTCTTGCGGGCCAATGGCACAATAAAATTTACTTTACTGAGGTGCTTGGGGGAATTGGAGAGCGTTTCCCCGCTCTGCTGGCTCACCGAGTCCTGCAAGGTGTAACCCACTCGTCCCTGAAGCCCATTCGTCCACCTACCTTCCAGCTCGAATTCCACACCCTTGGCGTTGACCCGGTCGACATTTCTGAACTGAATCATGCCATCCGCCGGATCGGTCTGCTGGTTGATGAGATCCCCGATCCGGCTGTAGAAGCCCGAGGCAGCGAAACGAATGCTCTTATTCAAATACTGCTCCAAAACCAACTCCGCGGTCGAGATGGTTTCGGGCTTGAGGAAAGGGCTCGATTTGAAATCGGGATAGGATTGATAAAAAAGTTCATAAAAATTCGGCGCACGAAAAGCACGGCCGTAAAGCAACTTGACGGTGGTCTTCTGGAGAGGGTTGTAGATCAGAGCCAGACGCGGGTTGAGGTCACCCCCAAAGGTGCTGTACCGGTCGTATCGCAGGCCGGCATTGAGGATGAGATCCTTTCGGATCCTGAATTCATCCTGAACATAAACCGCCCAGTTGCTGGAGTCCCGGCGGTCATCCAGGTACTGAGCGAAAGGCTGCAGGTCGTGGTTGTTTTGATCTTGTTGCACATTGTCGCGAATTTCAGAGCCCAGGGTGATCCGGTGCTTTTCCGAGAATGTTTTGGCCACGTTTGCTTCGAATCCCCACCACTGGGCGTGAGCCAGATCCAGGTTTTCCACGAAGGGTGGAACCCCTGTGCCTGCGCTGTCATAGATGTAGGTTCCGTCATAGCTGTAGTGGTCGTAGGAAAGGCGCGCCGTCACCTCCCATTGGTGGGCGAAAATGTGTTCATATTGGAGGTCGAGGTAGCCCCACGCATCGGTGGACCGGTTACGCGGATCATTGAAGACCGTTGCAAACGAGGCTGTCGGAATACCTTTTTCACGGGTCCCGTAAACGCCTTGCAGTCGGAAGTCCCCGAACGAAAAATTGGCAAATAAGCTTTTGGACTGGTCGCTGTCGACATCCTGCGCGATTCCGTTGTGGGTGGAGGGATCGTCAAATTCCTTGAAGAACAGACGGGATGGCCCGTGGCTGTTGAGATAGGAGGTTGAAAAGAGCATGTCCAGGCCGTTCTTGAATCGCTCCCCATAGCTCACCCGGCCCTTGTAGGTTCCATAACTTCCCACCTCCGTGGAGACCTCGGGAGCCTTAAGGTCCTTCCCCCGCTTGGTAATGACATTGACCACGCCGAAAAAGGCAGAGGTACCGTAAAGGGAGGAACTGGGGCCTCGAATGATCTCCACCCGCTCGATCAGATCGACGTCAATCGGGAACTCGGAGCCGATCAGGGCGCCATCGTAGATGGCGTCGTTGAGGCGGTGACCATCCACCAGGAGAAGGATGCGGGAGTTATAATCCCCCGGCCGGCCAAAACCGCGAACACCAACATAGCTGTAGTTTCGGTCATAGCTGATATAGAACCCGCGCACACTCCTGAGTACATCGGCCAGCGTCCGGTAGCCATACTTCTGAATCTCATCGGCAGTGACGATGCTGACCGAAGCCGGAGCTTCAGTCACCTTCTGTTGGTATTTCGATGCGCCGAAGACCGTGTCCACTTCAATCTTCATCAAGTCTTCAAGGCTCATCTCGGTGAGGTCGGCCGGCGGATTTTTCTGCGTCTGACCGAGCGCATGACCGCCCGTGAGAATCATGATCCCGACAAAAGCCAGGATTAGAATCATCGCGCGCGACCGAGCCAGGCGTCTCTTCCAGTTGTCTGCCGGAAGGGGGTCAAGTCCCCGTCCATTGAAGGCCCTAATATCACCACGGACATGCTTGTTATGTTTTTCACATAGCCAGCCACAAGCATTTCTCTGAGGATCACATCGCACTGTACTGCCTCCTTCGCGGCTGCGTTGCCCCGCAACCGGCGATGGGAAAGTAGTTTAGAATCAAAAGCGTAGATGAGAGTTCACGCATTCACGTTGGGATTGAATGAAAAACCTGAGGTTGACCATTTTGCGGTGCCTGCTTCGCCAAGGTTCTGAATCCAGTCATCTCTTGAGTCGGAAAGATACCCGACCATGCCTCAAAGAAAGTACCAAATAAATGTCCCAAAACTTTATCGGCTCTTTCTGTGCAAAACCTTAATACTTTAATGAGTTGGCGGGTTGAGAGGGAATGGCTTCCTGGCAGATTTCCGGAGGGCGGATCGAGTAATTTCCAGGCGAATCCTTGAGGCTAATCCGCCGGTCGAGTCGGGGAGAGTAAAAACTGCGTTTCACCGCCGGGTTTGTCCGCCTCCTTGCAGAGCGGCTCCCGGCCTTCGTGCCCAGATCCCATGGATAAAGGAATGTCTGCCAGCGCTCGAGGAGAGCTTCACGCCAATCAATCTTCCCTCATCCGAGATCTTGTCCGCCTCATGCGTACGTGGTAGAGTTTATCTATGCGGAAAAAGAAGCCCACTCGGACTAAGAAGACTGCCAGTCGAAAGAAGGCAATGAGCCGGAAGAAGACTCTTACCCGGAAAAAGACAACGAACCGCAAGGTGGTGACCCGGCGAAAAAGGGTGACCCAGCGCAAGACGGTGCCCCGCCGCAAGAAGGCCCCTGTCCGGAAAATCCAATTCGTCAGCGAGGCCGAAGCTGAAAAGGAAAATTTCAGTTCGGTGAGCGCCGGGCAGTCCGGCGATATCCAGGGACTCTCTCATGTTCCCGAAGGAGACTCAGAGAGTGTCGGGGAGTTGATCGAAGAGGGACAGGCCTTCGAGGCGGGGGTGATCGAAGGCGTGGAAAATGCGCCCGAGGCCGACGAAGCGGAAGTCACAACAAAAGAAGTTCCTGAGGACGATGTTCCTCAAGAATACCGGGACAAGGATTGACTATTCGCCACCCTAAGGAAATTGCGGAATGCGGATTTGGAATTTCGGATTGCGGATTTCAGATTTCGGATGCCGGGCTTTGAAGTAAGTAACGGGAATTCATTTCGAGCGATCAAGCATTTTCGCTCCGCCTTATTCCATTCCGAACGCCGAAATCCCCAATCGGATTCCGCAATCCGCAATCCGCAACCCACATTCCGCAATCGACAGAGGGCCTCCCTCGCGTCCCTCAGGTCGCTACTAAAGCATTGACACTCCGACCGCTAAAGTTGGAGAATCCTGATCGAGTTGACTCCCGTCATTATTCGTTGGCTTTTGCTTATCTTTAAGGTGGGCGAGTGGGGATATGGTTCTGCATCCCCTGGGGTGCAGGATTCAGGTGAGGGTCTGCAGAACATCGACACCCTCACAGGGGATTACCTTTTTCGGGATCTGTCAGGGGTGCCTCCCGGTGTCATCCTTCCCTGGATCAAAGAATTCATGGTCCAGGTCCCCCAACAAAGGCTTGGGTCATCATGTGGATCTTCACGACTGTAGGTTTTTTCAGTGTGGTTCAAAAGCCCGGAGAGGAGTTCCTGACCGTCCGGGCCCGTGTCGCGTCCGACCTGAACCGTCTCCGGATGGCATACCTGCCCAACTTGTCAGCGACGATCGTCACAAAGAAAGGCGACTACCCTTACCGTGCCACCATCAGCCATGAGGATTTTGCTGAGGGCCTGGCCCGATTGGGGCGCGACATCCACTACGGCAACTTCAAGAACGAAGTGGAAAAGGAAATGGGAGCCACGCGCGAACGGACCTATGAGGAGGTCTGGAGCCTGTTGCGGGAACTCGAAGAAGAAGAGGGATCAATTGGATCCCGGAGGGGGTAGTGGGATCTTGGAAAACCCGGAATCGACGCGAAGAGACCGCAGAGAAGGCTCCAAGGTCGCTAAGACAACATTCATCGGATATTAGGTAGAGCCGTTTGGCGAGCTTTGCGCCTTCTTTGCGAGCTTGGCGGTTTGATTTTCATCCAGCATCGTTCTGTGAACCCCTGAAGAAGGTCCTCATGAAAGACGAGCCAATCCTCCGTAACGACCTCAGCCTGATTTTGAGGGCGCTGGTCTTTGCCGCCCACAAGCATCGCGATCAGCGGCGCAAGGGGGCAAGCGCTTCCCCGTACATCAATCATCCCATCGCATTGGCCACCGTCCTGTGTAATGAAGGCGATGTCAGTGATGTGCATGTTCTATGTGCCGCCCTGCTGCACGACACCGTTGAGGATACTCAGACCACACTCCAGGAACTGGAAGAGCATTTTGGCGTGGAAATCCGCGGCATCGTGGCGGAGGTCACCGACGACAAGAGTTTTCACCGGGACAAACGCAAGCAGCTTCAAATCCAGCATGCCGCGCACAGCAGCCGCGAGGCAAAGCTGGTCAAGTTGGCTGACAAGATCTGCAACCTGCGGGATCTTGCCGAGGATCCACCTGTTAAGTGGGACCTGGAACGGCGGAAGGGATATTTCGATTGGGCGAAGGAGGTCGTCGATCAAATCCGGGGGACCAACCCGAAGCTGGAAGCTCTGTTTGACGCGGCTTACGCGAAGAAGCCGGATTAGATCAGGAGAGTTCGTATTCTTCCGGGTGCAGCAAACCCGGTGAGGCTCAAGAAGCTCTTAAGTGCTGCGGTTATCACCTCACGACCCGCCCGGACGAAATGACTCACCCGCTGCAATCTCAGGGGTGAGACCAATGATCTGAATCCATCATTCCCACCTCAAGGCTTCCACAGGATTGACGTTCGATGCGCGACGTGCCGGGAGGTAACTTGCCAGCAGTGCGACAACGCCGAGAACGATCGTCACCGCGTTATAGGTCACCGGATCGAGCGCACTGACGCCAAACAAGAGCGCCGTCATGACGCGGGTCGCAAGCATGGCGAAGCCGAGACCCAAAGCTATCCCGATGCAAGTCAACAGAAGCCCGTGCCGCACAAACATCAGGCGGACCTGCTCCTGCTGGGCCCCCAAAGCCATTCGGATCCCAATCTCCCGTGTTCGCTGGGACACGGCATAGGCGATGACGCCGTAAATTCCCACCACCCCGAGCAGCAACGCCACTCCGGCTGCGATGCCAAGCATCACCAGGGTAAAGGAGGTCTGCGTCAAGGACTCCTCGAGGATTTCCCGAACGGTCCTCACATTGGCGAGGGGAAGATTAGAGCTGGTGGCCCATACCCCCTGCTGGACCTCCTTAAAGAAGGAGGGCGAGCCAACTCTCTTGCTTCGAATGGCGTAAGCCATATTTCGCTGAGCCACCAACTTTTCGCCCCAGAAATTCTCCATCAGCATCGGCCAATACACCTCGGGAGTCGCCTTCCGATTGACACCGTCGTCATGTTCATTGCCCACGACCCCCACGATCTCACGCCACGGGTTTTTCGGGGTCTCCCGGATGCGCCCGCCAATGGCTTTGGAGGGATCTTTCCAATATTCCTTTGCCAGGTTTTCGGTGATGACGGCCACCGGAGCCTTGTTATAAATGTCGGACCAGGTAATATCGCGCCCAATCAAGATAGGATTCCCCATGGTGGCGAAGTAATTCGGCGAGATCCACTTGAAGCGGCGGATGGGTGGAATCTGACCCTCCGGCGCGGGAAATTGCTCCACGAAGATGGGATCGTTATCGTCGTTGCCATCCATCGTGACTGAAGTGGAAAGGCCGACGGAATTGACTCCTGGGATCTGCTCAATTCGCCGCAGAATCTGCTCGTGGGTCCGAACCACCTTCTCCTCGTCAGAAATCTCAGCCTTTGGAATCGAGACGCGCAGGGTCAGGATCTCCTCCGGGTGGACGAATCCAGGCTGGACCTTTCTCAAGGCCTGGAATGTCCGGATCATCAGTCCGGAGCTCACTAAGAGGACCAAGGCCGTGGCGATCTGGAAAACGACCAGGACATTCCGCGCCCGGTGGTGTTCCCTGCCCTCGCTGAATGACCGGCCTCCTTCTTTCAGCGCTGCCGCGAGGTCCGGCCTCGCATACTTGAGAACCGGGATCAGTCCGAAAAAGATCCCCGCCAGCAGCGAGATCCCCAGGGTAAAAAGGAGAACCGTTGGATCGATGGAAATCTCATCCAGACGAGGAATGCTCCCCGGCCCCATGGCCACCAGCAGCCGGACTCCCGCGTAAGCCAGGAATAATCCGAACACGCCGCCCATAATTCCCAGTGAAACACTTTCGAACAGGAGTTCTCGGGCAATCTGAACCCAGCTGGCACCAATGGCGGTACGGATGGCAAGTTCCCTCTGCCGGCCCTCGGCCCGGACCAGAAAGAGATTGGCCACATTGGCGCACGCAATGAGGAGGACCAGTCCGACAGTCCCCAGCAACACCCACAGAACTTTCCCGACGTCTCCCACGGCATCCTGCTTGAGGGGCCGGAGGTTCGGGGCCAGCCTTGCCTCTTCGACCATCTTCATCGAAAACCCGGGAGGAAGAGGGAACTTCTGCAAGGTGAGGGGGATCATACGGGCCACATCCGCGTTTGCCTGCTCCAAGGTCACGCCGGGTTTGAGCCGCGCAATCGCTTGATGGCTGAAGTTGCCGACAAACACTTCGCTGCGGTTAAGCCGGTAAGCCAGGATCACCGATGGATGAGAACGCAAAAACCTGAAACCAGGAGGGAGAACGCCGATCACTTCATGGGGCCGTCCCTCGATAACGATCCCGCGGCCAATCACGCCGCGATCGCCCCCGAACTTCCGCTGCCAGTAGGGATAAGTCAGGAGGACGGTTTCCGGAGTGCCGGGGGAATCATCCGCGGCCGTGAAGGTCCGGCCGAGCAACGGCGGGACTCGGAGTAGGGGGAAGATGCCATCTGTCACCATCAAGGCGTCGACTTGCTCGGGCTCGGCGACCCCCGTGACAGTCACCGATTCGTTACGCCACATGCCGATATCTTCGAAAACCCTGTTTTCTTCGCGATAGGTGAGATGGAATGCCGGCCCCTGGTTCAACTCGCTGAATCCAAGTCCGGGCGCCTTGTGCCAAACCGCCACCAGCCGTTCAGGATCTTTAAAAGGAAGGGGCTTCAAGAGGACCCCATTCACCACGCTAAAGATGGCACTGTTGGCGCCGATACCCACTGCAAGGGTCATCACGACCACGAGCGTAAACAGGGGTGTGCGCCCGAGCCGCCGCATCACCAAACGGAGTTTTGTTCCGATGGATGGCATAAAGATTCCTTCTATTGAGTTTTCTATCCTTGGGGTGCCGCAGGCATTGGCTCCCCACAATGCCTGCGATGAAGATCCCCGGGTGAGCCCAACATCGCGTGGCGATGACATTGAGCTCTTTCCCATGCGGGTGCCGCAGGCATTGGCTCCCCACAATGCCTGCGATGAAAATCCCCGGGTGAGCTCTTCATCGCGGGGCGATGACATTGAGCTCTTTCCCATGCGGGTGCCGCAGGCATTGACTCCCCACAATGCCTGCGATGAAGATCCCCGGGTGAGCTCAACATCGCGGGGCGATGACATTGAGCTCTTTCCCATGTCTGCGATTCCTATCGCAACCTAGATTTCATGTTACGTCGTCGATTGGGAAAAAGTTCGACATTTCTGGATTTCTGCCGGGCTACATCGATGGACTCTGGAAGGTACTACTCTTGGATTCACTACAAGGGCGCTGGGGCCTGACCGGGGGTCATTCTGACAATCCCGTTTAGAGTCTCAATGGCCGCCTGCTTTCTCCACGGGGAATCCGGCGGTGATCCATGCTCCCGTGCCGCCCACCACGTTGAACAGATTCTTGAATCCACGCCGGGAAAGAATGCTGGTGGCCGCGCTCGAGCGGTATCCGCCCTGGCAAATCACCGCGAGTGGGCGATTTGAATCGAGCGCCGGACTCGTCGTGTTCTGTGAAAGTCTTTCGGCCAGATTTGACAGAGGCACATTCACAGCCCCCGGCACATGGCCGGTCTGATACTCGCCCGGACGTCGCACATCGAGCACCTGAAGTTGCGGTTGTTCATCCAGGCGGTGCCGGAGCTCATCCACAGGGACCTGGGAAACCGTCGCCAGGGGAAATCCGGCTTTGTCCCATGCGTACACCCCGCCTTCCAGAAACCCTTTGACACTCTCGATCCCCACCCGCGCCAGCCGGATGACGGCTTCGTCAACCTTGGCCGATTCTTCGGCGACCAGAATCAATGGTGTCCCGGCAGGGATCAGGCATCCGGCCCAGGAGGCAAACTGTCCGCTCAGCCCGATTTGAAGCGCCCCCGGCACGTGACCGGCTCCAAAGGCGGCCTCGTTGCGGACATCGAGGACGAGATGGCCTTTGCGGCTCAGGGAGTTCACCTCTGCCGGGGAAAAGCCCGCGGGCCGCGGCAATTGTTGAAGCGGGTCTGCGCCGGTTCGATTGATTTCCGCGTCCCGCGAAAAATAAGCGGGGGCTTCCGGCAGGTCGGTCGTCATCATCGAAATGAATTCGTCCCGCGACATCGGGCGCAAGGCGTAGTTGAACCGCCGCTGCTCGCCAAGCGTGGATGAGGTATCTTTGGATATGTTGCGGCCGCACATCGAGCCGGCGCCATGAGCGGGATAAACTTCGACGGCATCATCCAGCGTCAGCAGTTTCTCGTGCAGACTGTCGTAAAGGAATCCGGCCATCTCCGGCGCGGTATAACCTTTCGATCCCACCAGGTCGGGACGTCCCACATCGCCGATAAAGAGCGTGTCGCCTGTCAGGATTTTTACCGGCTTGTCCGAAACTTCGTTGTCCACGACACAGATGCAAATGCTTTCCGGCGTGTGACCGGGCGTCTCCAAAATCCGTAACGAGACTTTCCCGACTCGCAATTCATCGCCATCCTTCACGGATCGATACGAAAATGCCGCGCCGGCCTTCTCTCCAAAGACAACTTCAGCCCCAGTGCGCGCGGCCAATTCGCGGTGTCCACTCACAAAATCGGCATGCAGGTGGGTTTCAATTACGAACCTGATCTTCAAACCCTGTGCCGAAGCTTCCTGGATGTATTGCTCGATATCCCTTTGCGGGTCGACGACCACGGCATCGCCTTCGGAACCCATCAGGTAGGACGCGTGGGCCAGGCACCCAAGGTAGAACTGTTTGAAGTACATGGCGGTCTCCTCTAGCCAGGATTGTTGCTGCGCGGAAAAGCAAATATAGGGGGGATGGAAGTAAGAAGCAAGGAGATAGGTGAGAGGTGAGAGGTAATAGGTGATAGGGGATAGGTGATGGTGTCGGGTGTCGGGCCACTCCTGGGGTAATCAGGACCGAGAGGGGAGATAGCGGTATGACCAATGCTCCTCCGCGACCGGTCGTCGACACCCCCTGCCGTCCTCACCGCCCAGTTGCGGTTCGTCATTCGTACCGAAGCGCTGACATGGGGTCCACCCGCGTTGTACGGAACGCGGGGACATAGCAGGCCGCGGCGGCAATGAGAATGACGACAAAAGTTACCAGGGCGATGGTAAACGGGTCGTAGCTACGGACGCCGAACAAAAAACTCGTGACCAGACGGCCAAGAAACAGCGCAGCCACCACGCCCGATGCCAGCCCGATCAGGACCGGGGCCATTCCCTGGCGGAGGACGAGGCGCCGCAGATCGTGAGCCTGCGCGCCCAGGGCCATGCGAATGCCGAGCTCAGTCCGGCGGCGCTCAACGGAGTAAGAAAGCACGCCATAAATCCCTAACGCCGCGAGAAAGAGAGCACATCCGGCGAAGAGCAGAACGAGAACCATTTGAAAGCGGCGTGTGGCCACGGAATCCGAGACCACCTCCATCATGGGTCGCAGCGCAACGACCGGCACATCGGCATCCACTCCATGGATGATCCTTCGAACGGAGGCACCCACACCGCCCGGGTCCATGGAGGTGCGGATGACGAACGAAGCCGACGAAGGTGCCCCGGGCGATGCGCTGGCGTGCGAATCGGGAACATAAACCATCAACACGGGTGGCTCGTCCAACCTCACGGTCCGGATGTCACCGACCACGCCGATGACTTCGTTGCGCTGCTGGCCGCCCCAGCCAGTAATACAGATCTGCCCAATGGGATTCCGGCCCGGCCAGAAGCGCAGTGCGAGGCTCTGGGACACGATGACAACGTGTCGACCGCGGTCGCCTTGAGTGAGATCGCGGCCCGCAATCAGGGGTATCCCCATCGTCTGAAAGTATCCAGGACTCGGGACACGGTAATTCGCGAGAGGTGTTTCTCCTCCGATCCGCTGTTCGCCCGGCAGGCTGACATCGGAGACACTGCTCTGGCCTTCCAGCGGAAGCATACTGACCCAACCGGCTGAATGGACCCCAGGGAGGGCACGAATCGAATCGAGCGCCCGGTCGTAGAACTGCTGGCGCGCAGCAGCCTGGGAGTAACTCTGCGGCGGTAAATTAATATCCACCGCGAGGACCTGTTCGGCCGCAAATCCCTTGTTGACGTTGAGCAGCCGGACCAAGCTCATGGTGAGCAGGCCGGCGAGAATCAGAAGCAAGGTGCTCAGGCCGACTTCCATGCCGACGAGGCTCTCCCGCAGGTGGCGCGCGCGACGGCCTTCGGTGGTCGTGGCCGCCCCGGCCTTGAGCGCCTCCAGTGGAGATGCCCGAGCGATGCGCCAGGCGGGCAGAATGCCGAAGAGGACCCCGGTCAACGCCGACAGGATCAACGCGAACCCGAGGACGCGGGCATCAACACGAACCTCGTCCAGGCGGGGAAGTCCGATGGACGCCGCATCGGCCAGCCCTCGCACTCCTCCGTAAGCGACAACGACTCCAAGCAAGCCGCCGCCGAGCGCCAGCAGGAGGCTTTCGGTGAGCATCTGCCGGACCAGCCGTGAGCGCGCGGCACCCAGCGCGGTGCGGATCGCCGCTTCGCGCATCCGTCCGGGAATGCGCGCGAGCAACAGGTTGGCCAGGTTGACACACACGATCAGCAGGACGGCGCCGACAGCCGCGAGCAACATCAACAGGCCGCGCCGTGCCGGCCCGATGACTTCCGCTTCGAGGGGTAGAAGGTCCGCGCGAAGGTCCACACCTTTTTTGGCCTGTCCAGCAATCCGGGCCTGCACCACGTTCAATTCGGCGAGCGCCTGCGCGGGCGTAAAGCCGGGGGTGAGGCGGGCAATCGCGGCGAAATCAAATTCGCGCAGGAGACCGGAATCCTCCGGGTTCATCCCGAGCGGTTTGAAAAAGTCCATGCGCGGACCAAATCCAACCAACGGCCCCATTTCCCTGGGAAAGTGAAATGAGTCGGGGAGGACTCCTACCACCAGGTAGGGCGCCCCATCAAGAGTGATCGCCCTGCCAACGACAGACGGGTCGGACTGAAACTGCCGGTGCCAGAAGGTATGGGTGAGCAGAACCACGTGATCGCGCCCGGGCTGGTCCTCGTCGGGCATGAACGCGCGCCCAAGCTGCGGGCGGATGCCCAGCACCTCGAAGAGATTCGCTGAAGCGATGCCTCCATGAATTTGGCGGGGCTCGCCAAAGCCTGTCAAATTCATGGAAGCGGATTCAACAAGGCCAATGGCGTCGAAGGAGTGACATTCGCGCTGCCAGATGCGAAAATTGGACAAATTTGCCGGAAACGAAGGATAGTAGCGGGTCACCTGCGGGACGATTTCGCGAATGAGATAGAGCTGCTGGGGCTGGTGATAGGCCAGCGGGCGCAAAAGGACACTATTCACCACAGAGAAGATAGCGGTGTTGGCGCCGATTCCGAGCGCGAGCGTCAAGGTCGCGATGAGTGCAAAGCCGGGGCTGCGCGCAAGCAGGCGCACAGCGTAGCGCAAGTCCTGCCGGAGTTTTTCCATTTTCCCCTCGCTTAAAAGTTCGCTGAAAAACCTTCCCACATGGGAGGGCGGCTCGGCCGCCCTTCCGCAAAACCGGAGAGCGTCTTCAGCGACCTATCGGAAGTCACACACAAGCGTGTGATGTCTTAGACGATAAAGTTCACCTCGAGGTCTTGTGAAAGAATCATCCGGTTTGGCAGCCCCGGCTCCGAGCGGCGTCCGCCGTTCCTGCTGGCGGATGGCGCCGGGGGGAACTTGCACGAATTTGTCGTGGATGAAGACCTTTGTCGAAACTGGCAGGTAAACAAAAGCAACAGGGAATGGCGGGGATCAAACTGCGTTTCAAGGATCGTTCCTAGTCGCGGCAGAAGCCCCGGCGCAAGTACGCGCCGGGGCTGCCCAAGCTGGATGACCCTGAGGATGGACTCCATCCGAACTACACCGATGTCGTCTCCAGGACCTGCTTCACGGCCACGACGGCGCGTTCGAGGTCGGCCTCGGTGGTTTGCCAGTTGCACACAGAGACGCGCATGCAGCGTTTGGCACGCCAAGTGGTGCCGCCGAAGAAGGCTTCACCCGTCTTGAGAATCTCGGCAATGACGGCATCGGTGCGCCGGTCGTGATTGGCGTTTGTAGGGTTCGGCCTGGGATCAAGAAAACGCACAAGGCCTTGATTGATTTTAGGCTCCCACACAAGTTCGGCACCCTTTAACGCACCCACGCGCATGACCAGGGTGTGGGCATGCCGGCAGCTTCGATCCACCAGGTCCGCTATCCCCTCTCGACCGAGTTCGCGAAGGGCCGCATAAGTGGCCACGCCGCGCCCGCGCCTCGACCACTCCGGGTTCCAGTCCATTGGGTCGCGGGCGTCCGCTGCGTGCGTGAGATAGCTGGCGCGGTGCGACATGGAAGCGCGATGGGCCTCTACATCAGCCACAATGGCATAACCGCAGTCGAACGGCACGTTCAGCCATTTGTGGCCGTCGGTCGCCCAGGAGTCCGCCAGCTCGCAACCCTGGAGAAAGTGGCGGTGCGTCGGGCTGGCGGCGGCCCACAGACCGAATGCCCCATCGACGTGCACCCAGGCGTCCTGGCGATGGGCCACGGGGATGAGTTTATCGAACGGATCGTAGCTCCCGATATTTATATCACCGGCCTGGAGAAGGACGATGGTGGGTTGATCCGGCTGCGCCTGTAAGGCCGAGGCGAGGACATTCACCGTCAGGCGGCCTTCATCATCGACCGGCAAGTAAACGACATTGTCAATTCCCAGCCCGAGCAGGTGCACCGCCCGCTCGAAGGATCCATGGCGCTGATCACTGCTGAGGATGCGAATCGGAGGTGCACCGGCCAGACCTTTCCGTTCGACGTCCCATCCCCGCCTCGAAAGGAGGGCGTTTCGTGCCGCCGCAAGACACGTGACGTGCGCCATTTGACATCCCGTGACCAGCGCGAAACTGGCCCGGGGGGGTATGCCGAGCAGATCCTTCAGCCAATCCCCGCAGACCTCTTCGATCACGGCTTCGGCGGGGCTGCTCGCGTATAAGGCCGCATTCTGATCCCAGGTCGAGGCGAGCCAGTCGGCGGCGAGCGCAGACGGCATTGAGCCGCCAATCACCCAGGCAAAAAAACGCCCGCCCGCATTTCCCACGATGCCCCCGGCCACATCAGCCACAAGGTCGTCAACGACCTCTGAGGCACAAACTCCGTGCTCGGCCAAGGGACGTGCCAGACGTGAACGCAATTCCGCGAGGGTCGCCGTAGGAGATACGGACGTATGACTCAGATTTTCAAGATAGGTGACGGCATGTGCCAGGGTTCGTTCCAGCACGGCGCGATAGCGGGTAGTGGGTTCCATCCATTGACCTCCAACCAATTAATAAGAAATCTTTCGCAAGCAAGGATTATAGAGTGAAAGAAATCGGGGAACTATCCGTTTCGTGCGGTCGAATTCAGGTAATAGGTGATAGGTAATAGGTGTTGAAATCAGATAGAGATCGCACCGCGTTCAGTAAGTGCATGCCGGGCAGGTTAAGATGAGGAAAGAGTCTTCGCGGGGGGATGTTTCTTGCCCTGAAGATAGAGCCAGATGACGACGCCAATCATGCCAAGCCACCCGAGCAGGCGAGCGGCGGCGGCAATCCGGGTGTCTTGGTTGAGGACGCCCATACGGCTGAACAGAATGAACCAGTCGTGACCGGCTTCATCAGCATTCCCTACCGTCACGAGGGGTAGTTCCATCCTTCGCGCATCGGCCATGTAGGTGGCAATCTGGAGAAAGTTTTCGAAGAAGAAAAAAGAGGCGAAAGCGGTCCCGGGCAATTGGCGTTGGAAAAGAAAGTAAATCGCAATGGCCAGCGGCACTCCCAATTGAAGAAGTGTCCCACCCGCCACACCCATCAGTTGACCCAACCAGCCGAACAGCAGGTGACCGCCTTCATGAATGGGTAAAAACACAAGGTCAATGAAGAGACCATCCCCGTGCTTCGAGAAGGCGTAAATCAAAAAAAGGATATAAAACGCCAGCCATCCGAAAAGGGCGGAACGGGGAACTGGCTTCCAATCTTCTTGAAGCGCCCCCATGAATTTGAGATCCATAAACTGCAACCTGTCAGCAAACGCCGGTCAACTGGAGCGCAATGTGATCCGGAGGATCTCACTCGGGCGCCAAAGCCTCATGCGCGGACCCCATGTGCCTGTGCCCCGGCAGACGATGACCGGCATGCCGCCCACCTCGTACCTGCCCTCCAGCAGCGGATACCTGAGACGGACAAGGTAGCTGAACGGCCAGATCTGCCCGGCGTGGGTGTGTCCTGAGAGCATCAGTCCCGCCCCGGCGTCTGCTACCGTTTCCGCCTGCCACGGGGTGTGGGAGAGAAGAATCGTAGCACCAGGAGGCCGGCCCTTGAGCGCCTCGCTGATGGGGTCGCCACCCTGCCCGGAACGGCGGCGGCGGGTGAGGTCATCGACACCGGCCAGAACCAAGCCCGGCCGCACCTCCACCCAACGGTTACTCAACAATTCGACGCCGGATTTTTCGAGCACGTTCGGATTGTTCGCACGACGTCCGTAAGACTCATGGTTGCCGTTGACCGCCCAGACGCCAAGCGGAGCGGAGATGCGTCCCAATGTCGAGAGCATCTCCTCTCCCGGCGGTCCATGACCCTCAAAGATATCGCCGAGAAGCACCACAAGGTCGGGCCGTTGTGCCTGGATTTGGGCGACGCGCCCGGCCAGCCATCGCTCGCCCAGCATCGCGCCCAGGTGCAGATCCGAAACCGCAACCAGTACCAGGCCATCCCTTTCGGGAGGCAGGCCAGCGAGGCGCACCTCGTAGTCCTGAATCACGGGAGGCCGTAAACCTTGGACAAGCGCAATCACAGAGAGGACCGCCCCCGCGATCAAGGCCCAACCGCGCAGCGAAGGCGCCAGCTTGGGCAGGAGAAAGCCGAATCCAGTGAAGACCTCTACGGAGAGAAGGCAATTCGAGGTCAGAAACAACACCGCCAACCACGTCATGCCAATGAAGCTTAGCGCCTCGGCCAGGATCCCGCCGATCGAATGTTCGAACATGTGGCTGAGGAGAAAACTCAACCATAGAAGCACACCTAATCCAATAATAAGTCTAAGGGGGGCATGGCGGGCGATCCAGGGCACCGAATCGGCACGCCAAAAAACGTAGAGTTGGAGGACGGTACAGGCAACAAGAAGAAAAGTTCCGAACAAAAGGCCTCCCCGAGCTCAATCGATCTTCCGTTGAGTCTTGCATAGAGTGAGTGATGATAGCAAGTGAGAGGCGGGAATAGGTTATAGGTTATAGCAATAAGAGATTGGGCTATGGTTGGAGCAATTGATTCTGCCAGTGCGAACCAAGACCCGAGCTGATAGCTTTCCGCGCCTGCGTCATGAGGAGATCGTGAGCTGTCGAGAGGCGGCCCCCAAAGATACCATCCCGGCGAGGCTTGCTCCCAAGGCATAGTTCCTTATTTCTGCGGTTTTTCCTGGCTATGGACGGATTTTCCTATGGACATTGGGGATCCGTCATCTTTATGGAAACTGACCGTTGTACTAGCCCCTCCCGATGTGCTGAGAAGGATGACTTCAGTCTGGTAGCCCCCTCCGTTAACGATTTGAGGAAAATACAGGGGTGGCAGAACAGAGTCATTGACGCCAGCAACGGGGAATGTTGTAAGCAAAGTGTCACCCTTGCCGTTAACAAGCAGACGAAGAGTCAATGCCAGGAATGGAGAAGGTGCGGCAATATCCAAAATGCCAGTGATGTTGTCGGGGAGCAACGGAATAAACTCATTGGCAAATCGAGCAGCATGGCCGTAGCCCACCAGATCCTCTGATCCGCTCCCCAGCATAGTAAACCCATTGATACCGAGAGCATTGAGCGTGATTCTCAAGGGAGTGCCGTCCGGTGCGGCCAAAGCCAATCCCGTGTTGTGACCTCTGCTTCGGTCGATGTAAATGCGTGCATGGGTTGTGGGTGAAGCCAGAGGGACGCCAGTTTCTGAGACCAGGATTCCTCCAGCAGTAAAACCGAAAATCCCAGCGCCCGAGGGGGTCGGGCTTCCCGGGTCGGGAATGATCTGGATGGAGCCGGTATTGGCCACGGAAGGAGATCCGTCGCTCTGAAGAGCAAAGACTCCGCCCGGCACTATGCGGTAAGAGTACACTGGAGCTGCACCTGAGGGATCATCGACTCTATGAATGGCTTGTGGTTCCCCGCGGTCGTTGAAGATCTTTACAACCCCGGTCGCGATTGCACTTGAAGAATTCAGCAGGAAAAGTGAAGTGGTGTACCCGTTGCCGTCAACCATTTGAGGATAGAAGAGTGGCCCCGGCGCGGAGGGCCGAGTCAGATCCACGATTGGCGTCGTCGTGATGAGCGATTCACCTCGCTGGTTCGTGGTCAAGCGAAGGGCAGTCAAGGCGAGCGGTTGAGTGCTGGTTATCTCCAGCGAGCAGAATTGGGCTGCTGTACCAAAGTCAGGCGAGAGCTTGAAATCGGGCGCAATATCTCCCAACTGGTCGATGAACCGCGCCTGATGTGCACCCGCCGCAAGTGCTCCTTGACCCTGGGCGAGAGCAGTCCCCTTGGAATCGCGGAGTTGGAGCGTGAGATTCGCCGTTGAGGTTCCCGGATTGACCAATGCCAACCCGGTGTTCACACTGATTCCGGAGGCATTCCCCTGACTTACTGGAGATACGCCTGGCGCGCGATAGTCGATAAATATGCGTGCATGAGTAGTGAGCGGAACAGCCGGAACGGCAGCTTCACTGACAACCACGCCGTTCTGAGTGAGACTGAAGACTGCCAGGCCTTGAGGCGCATTTCCTGAATTGACGGTAACGGTCGCATATCCAGCCTGGACCGTGGGGTTGCTCCCCTCACTCAAAGTGGTCGCAGCTCCTCCCGGCTGCAAAGGCAACTCGACTGTCGTCGTCTGAACACTACCGACTTTTATTCGGAGAGTCATGTTGCCGATGCATCCGTTGCTATCCGTCGTGGCTATTGTGAAAGTATAGACTCCATCCCGGGTAGGGGTCCCCGAAACTACGCCGGAAGGGGAGAGGGTGAGACCTGGAGGGAGCGCTCCCTCACGGACGTTGAAGTGATAGAAAGGGACTCCGCCGGTCGCCGTGAGGGTGTATGTGTATGCCTTCCCGGCTTCTCCGTCTTGAGGTGGAGCTGAAGCCAACATGATGGCCGGGCAGTTGGAGGGAGGAGGGCACGAATTGGTGAGAACGGCAATGCGAGTGGCCCCCAGTCCACTCTCCTCAAAAAGGAAGTCCGGCGCGCCGTCCGCAGTTACGTCCGCGGTCACGGCATAGACGTAAATCTCACCTGGGCTGACAATTACGCGGGGTGCGAGAGTCCCGTCTCCATTTCCGTGTAAAAAACTAATTTCGCTTTTCCAGTCATTGACAAAGACAACGTCGGGCTTGCCGTCGCGATCATAGTCCGCAATAACGAGCCATCCAACCGACTTAGGGAAGTCGTATTCATTCATCGCGGAGAAGGTTCCATCTCCACGGCCCAGCCAAATGCCCAACGAATAAAACGGTCCGGTAAAGCTCGCCACCAAATCAATCTTTCCATCATTATTCAAATCCGCGGCAACGACGGAAGCAAAACTACCTCTTGCAAGGGTTACCGGCGATTGGAATGTCCCATCGCCATTTCCGAACAGGAGTGATATATCCCCCGAGGTTTCGACGGCGATATCGGGTCTTCCGTCTCCGTTGAAATCCTCGGTGACCAATAGCAGCGGACGGTCTGAGACATTAGGGGTGTATCGTGCCGTCTGAAAAGTCCCGTCCCCGTTACCCAGGAATATCGCAATCGCATTTAGACTGAAATCCCCGATGGCAATATCTGAGAGGCCGTCTCCATTGAAGTCGTTGGCAACAAAGTCTCGGCCGTTTGAAAGCCCTACTCTATACAGGATCGGAGGGAGGAAAGTGCCATCGCCCTTTCCCAGGTGAATGGCAAAGCCAAAATTGTTGGACGCTACCAGATCGAGGAGTCCATCCCTGTTAAAGTCTCCCACCAATAGGGTGCTTATATCTTGGTGTGAAAGGAACGGATTAGTCGCCACTTGGAATGTCCCGTCCCCGTTGCCTTTCATGACGCCAATGTCTCCATACTGATGGGCGGCGGCCATGTCAGGCTTTCCATCACGGTCAAAGTCTCCGACAGCAACCGAGGTGGTGATCGATTTTGCGCCGAGGGTTTTCCAGGAGTCGAAAGTCCCGTCCCCATGGCCGAATAAAACTGAAGCGAAGGCGTACAACCCACCGCCCGACGTGAGAAGATCGGTCTTACCATCCCCGTCAAAATCGCCACTAACGCCGGGACCAGGGAGGATCCCCCCAGCGTAAGTTCCTGCCGAATTAAACGTTCCGTTTCCTGTACCGAGGAAGATAGCGATGCCGCCTTGAAATCCCACAGCCAGATCCGTTTTGCCGTCCCCGTTGAAATCTCCGAAGATGACCGAATTCCCTACGTCTCCCACATAATTTTTGAGAGGAGCCTGAAAAGTCCCATCCCCGTTGCCAAGCAAAATGCCGACACCGCCAAAGTATCCCCACACGGCCAGATCGTCTTTCCCATCCCGGTTTACGTCCAGTACTCGAACATAGCTGGGCGATGCTTCGATCACCATCCTTCGTGCAGGTTGAAAAGTACCATCACCATTCCCTTGGAGGATCCACAGCCAGCCGGACTTCAGAGTGACCACATCGAGTCTTCCATCACCATTGAAGTCTCCTACGGCGATGCTGTTGCCTCCTTCCTGGATTGGGTAGATCACAGGAGGCTTAAAGCTGCCATCCCCATTCCCCAGTAGAATAACAACGCCCGTGGCATCATCACCAGCCAGGGCTAGATCCATTTTGCCATCACGGTTGAAATCGCCAAGGGCAACCGCGCTTACGGACTGCACGACGTCATATTCCTTCTCGTTCTGAAAAGTGCCATCGCCATTCCCCATCAGCACAGAAATACTGTGGTAGGAAGTGGTAACAACCAGATCCAATTTTCCGTCGCCGTTGAAGTCAGCCGTAAGCACGGCCGTGGCCACAGAATAAGGCACACTGGTGACCGGATAGTTTCGCGGGGCCACAAAACTTTTGTCCCGCCGGCCCAGAAGGATCGTCACGTTGCCATTGATACTATCGACAACTGCCACGTCGTCCAGGCCATCCCGGTTGAAATCAACGACTGCAACACCTCTCGGGCTCGCATTCGCATCGACCGTCGATACTCGAAAGCCTTGTGGGGAACACTGACTGGCAGCACCGAGGAGCCGGGAACCCAATGTGGATAAAATGAGAAGTGCCCAAGCGACCGCTACCAGATAGGACGCAGTTCGCGAACGTGATAAGTTTCGTTTCAAAAAGTATGAATTCGTCTCGAGAGACATGATGGTCTCCAATGAGCAGGAGGCGATAAGAGAGATAAAATGTGCATTACAAAATGAGGGTCAGGTCGTGAGGGATGGAATGATTTAATACTAAGGAAGATTCACGGTCATCCTGACGCCTCCGAGCAGAATGACCTCCAACCATGTTACTCGGGTTCCCCCGTCAAATCAAGGCCAGATTCTCGACGGGCTTGCTGCCGTTTATTGTTGTGGCCGTTACATCATAGATCTTTATGAACACTTGGATCGTCAGTGATACGCGGGAAGATCATAGGGCCGGAGCTCAACTCACAGGGACCCAAACCATCAAGGATGGAAGCTCATTTCAGTTTCAACAGCAATTTGATGGGTAAAAGACGGCCCAGAAGGTCATGTGCCCATTTTATGACCGCGCCTTGGTGGACAAGGCACTGCACTCTATTCTCAAACTCCCGGAGAGACTTGAACACCCGCATCCAAGTCGTCCCATTTCAGTGCTCATTCCGTATGGCAGCCAACACAGTTGATGTCCTTTGGGAGCGATCCTTTCTCGAGGAACTCCCGGGCTTGCTTGTCCGGGCCGGATCCTGCGGCTTCTTTGACAGTCCGCGCGAAGTATTGTCGAGCTTCCTCGAGATTCCCCAGGCGGTACCATCCTTCCGCCAGGCCGAACAGCAATTCGCCCCGGCTATGCAAGGGTCGTTGAAGGAAATCTGGCGCCTGGATTTTTAGCACCTTTTCATAATCGTCGACCCCTTTCTTGAGCATGGCCTTCGCCGCTTCGGGGTCTCGAACATAGTGCGAGGTACTGAGAAGCACAGCGCCTCTTGGGATCAAGACCTCAACGACTCCAGGGTTGAGAGCCACCGCATCATCCATCTCTTTCAAGCCGCGACCCCGCATTTCAAGTCCTTGTTTGAAGTCCCCCTTTCGAAAAACCTGGCCACTCACAAAGACGAGGCCTGCTCCATGCCAGACCATGGCTTCCGGATGTTTGGGATTCTTTGCCAGTTCGTCTTCACAAAGCTTCATCCCACGATCCAGGGACGCTTGATCTCCCGCATACCCCGAAAAGAAGAGTTCCCGCACCTGATTGTCGAAACGCACAGACTCTTGTGGATGCGATCGTTCTCGCGCCGCGGCCCCCTCCTGTCCCCCGGAGGGCCCAGCCAGGGCGGGAGAGTTAACCATTGCACCAAAAACAAGAACGAAGACAACAAGAATTCCCGTTGTTACTGCCCCGGACCAACCGCCCCTCCCTAAATTCCCAGTGTGGCTTTCACCTGCACCATGCGATCAATCTGGCTCATCAGTTTCCTCCTGAATGTATCAGTGAATGGACGAGGGGCTTCTCCTTCCGTTGCTTGGAGTAGTTCTTTGTGACTCCGCGTCCGTCCTGTTTCCAATCTCTGTTAAATACGGATGGGGTTAAGCGTCATTTCATGAAGTTCAGCGTATTTTTGTAGAGACGAGGCGGCGCGATCATAGTCCGAAAGGGTCCGAGCTTCGGAACCGGACCACACAGGTCTGGGATCAATGGTTCCAGTCACGGGTGGAGGCAGAACCAGTTAACCAGGATTCTGAAGTTGAAGGCTATGAAGTCAGTCGGCTGAAAATTGAAATCCAGTTCCAGAAAGAGATCCTCGAGGCAGATAGAAGCCGCCTTCCAGCTTGTGGCTGGAAGGGCGAGATGGGATCAGGAACGGGAAAAAGGAGTCAGATTAGGCCCGGAGGGCCCCACGAGTGTAGCCCCACCTGAAGAGCCGTCCCGCGCTCTTTGCGGGACGGAGCGAGGGTGGGGTAGCGATGAGAGGAGATTTGAGAGCCCCGCTGGCGGGGTGAAAGAAACGCCTTACGCCGTCGTGGTCGGGTCGTCCCATTTTCCGGAGTAACGCTTGTGGCATCAACAGCGTGAGAAGGGTCGTGAATCAGTCCCGATCCGAGGAGTCGTTCGCGCTCATCCGGATTTATGGGACCACTAAAAAATGGGAAGCTGCCAATCCATTTTCCTGTCTCCGGGCCTGCCGGATGATTCGTTGCAGGTGTGTACACCCCACCCTCGCCCCGCAAAGAACACGGGGCTCAGATGGGGCTACACTCTGGCGGCCCTTCGGGCCTAAGCGAAACCCAGGTGGGGCAGCACTCTGGGTTCCCTCCGGCCCTAATGGGACAAACACGTTGCTCGGAAATCTTTGCCTGACAGAACGAGGACAGATGCCGGCCCCTGTAGGTGCCACCCGTTCCATGCTGGAACAGTATTATGCGTCCTTGTTTTCATCACCACCGTCTCGCAGAGAAGAACTTGCTGCCCACTAGGCGCGCTGAATTTCGGAATCGAGGTCAAAGACCGCATCCCTATCTCTGAATGAAAAGGTTCTTCTCCTATGCGAAGGAATACCGTTGTCGTTGACTTCGCTTATCACAAACCCTAGACTCAGGGCGTTCAATCTGATAGCCATTGATTAATTGATCTTGCTTCGATCAACCCTCTGCCGAGCTGAGGGCGGAGCAAATCCAATTCCGGGTGAGTTGATTGTTCCCAGCCGGGCCGGTTTCTTCGGCGACCTTTGCACATTGAATCTGATCCAAACAAAAGGAGAGAAGAATGGCAGCCGTAAAACTTGTTGTGATGTATCCGCGTCCGAGCGATGTTGAAGCCTTTGAGAAGCGCTACATAAAAGAGCACGTTCCGATGGCTGTTGAAAAGATGGTTGGCAAGACAAAGATCGTGGCCACGAAGGCCGTGGGGTCTCCCCAGGGGACGCCGCTCTACTACCGCATCGCGGAGATTCATTTCCCCTCGATGAAGGAGCTGGAAGCTTGCGCCGCTTCCCAGGGGGCCAAGGAAACCCTGGCCCACGCCTTCATGATTTCCACGGGAGGCCCGCCGGTGATCCTGGTGGCGGAGGAGGAGACGTTCAATTTCTAGCTTATTCGAGCAGTGTTTCGATGCTGCGAAGCCCAGACTGAACCGCAGAGACGCGGCGGTCGCAGAGAAGAGCGGCCTCGTCCGATGGAGCGGTCACGGCAGGCGAACTAACTCTCGGAAATCAAGATTGGGCCGAGTATCGGTTTGGGTCCCGACGATGGTCCCGTGCTGGTCGATCCAATAATAGTTGGAGCCACTCTCCACCTTGATCTCTCGGCCCGTCGTGTGGTCCACCACATCCTCCACTCCCAGGGTGGCGTTGGACCGTCGGCGACTCAACTCATCCATCACTCCCTGGCGGTTCCAGTAGGAATCGGAGATGATTTTTGAGATCTCCTGGTTTGTCCGGCTCACAATCTGCGAGGTGTTGGCCGTGACATTCTGTTGCATCGCCGCCCACTGGGGGTTTTGCTGCAGGGTGCTTAACATGTGCTCCAGGATCGACTGCGTCGATGCCCGCTTCTCAGCCGGGGCAAGAAAACCATAAAGAATATTCACGTTCCAAAGGGCCCCGCCTGAACTGCGCGTCGCCAGGATGCCGGCACAGTAGTACCCCTGCATCACCTGGTTCTCCTGGCGGCAAGAGAACGAGACCTCCCCCGCATTCCAACTCATCGTGACTCCCGGGGTATTTACTTGCGCGTAAAGTGAATTAATAGCCTGAACCAGGTCGGGACGGTCGCGTGTTTCGAGAAAGGAGAGATCCGAACATCCACGGGCGACCTTAGTCGTCACGTACTCCCGTGCAAACGCCGACCCCGACATATACCGGCGCACCATCATGTTCACACCGTATCCGGGTGAGTACCATGAACCTTCCCGAAACCCGGCCATTTGAAGGTAGGGAGTCGGTTCTGTAAACGTCGGAATCTGGGAATCCCCGCCTGTGATTCGGATCTGGCCATCCGGCGAGACGGCTTCCAGGGCCGGTCGCACGTCGACCGACGCAAAACGGAAGGTCCCACCATTCACGCGCCATTGAGCGGGAACCTCCAGGCTGAAGGCATTCTCGTGCGGGTCCTTCCACTCGACATAGCTCACCGGGGACCGTGCGTCCACCGATGGAGCGCCGGCGATCTTAAAGCTGCGAAGGATCTCCGCGAAGACGACCTCCGTCGATCGGTAACTGTCAGACGGCGCAGCCATCGCATACACATAACCGGCGGCGCCTTTCGGACTGGTTGCCCAGGTAAGGATCGCAAGCGAAGATCGCTTCCCCGCATCCGCACGCACCCGGACCGCAGAACTGCCGGAGAATTGAGGTGTCCCCCATCCCGCGTCCGGCCAGATCTTCGCCGCCAGTCTCATCAAGACATAAGGAGCAGAACTCTGATTGAGCGTCGCAGGGATGAAAACGGGCCACACGACCATCTGCGTTCCGTCGCCTCCAAGAAACTCAATACGCCCAGTGGCGCGGTCCGCGCGCACCTTCCACGTTGAAGGCAGGCTGACTGTAAATCCCAGCGGGTCTTGATGGGATATCCACCCCTTCTGCACGACTGCATTGCCGGGAGGATTTCCGGAAATGCCGGGAGCCATTTCAAAAGCAAGGACTCCCACAAACACGACTACGATAGCCACACCCAACCCCAGAGTCAGTTTTTTCATAATCCCCTCCCTCACCCGGGCATTACTCCCGGAAGCGATCTTTCATTGCCACTGCAAAGACAGGCAATCACAGAAAACATGATCTGCACAATTTCCACTCGCGGTTATTGATGGCTCCAAAGGAGGCCCCAGATCCGTCAATCAAAACCATTGCATTGCCGCCCCTCTCAATGCAAACTAGCCCTGAAAACACGTCACTTTCAGGTACACCGCGTGGCGTCGACCCCTCGTCACAGGGGTTCAACCAAATAGAATTCAAACAAGGAATCCCGTGAAACTACTCAAGCCCTTCTTGCTCACCATCATTATCTTCTCCCTTGTACTTATCGGCTGCGGGAAAAAAGAGGCCAGAAAATCTTCCAAGGTGATCGGGGTGACATTGCTCACCCGGGCCCACCTGTTTTACAAGGATCTCGAAGAGGGATTGCTCTCAGCCGCCGCTCGAAACAACTACGAACTGATCATCACGACCGCCGAGTTTGACCTGGGAAGACAATCCGGCCAGATCGAAGATTTTGTGGCGCGCCGGGTGGATGCCATCATCGTGAGTCCCGCCGATTCACGTGGCGTCGGCCCTGCCATCGCCAAGGCCAACCAGGCAAGAATCCCGGTCTTTACGGCCGACATCGCCTCCCAAGAGGGAGAAGTTGTCTGTCATGTTGCTTCGGACAACATCGCGGGGGGCCGACTGGCGGGAGAATATCTTGCCCGAATCCTGAAGGGAAAAGGCAACATCGCCATCATCGATCAGCCCACCCTCACCTCAGTCCTTGACCGGGTGCAAGGATTTAAGAATGCCGTGGCGCAGTATCCCAACCTGCGGATAGTTGCAGACGTGAATGGCGAAGGGGTCCGTGACAAGGCCATGCAGGTGGCCTCCGACATCTTTCAAGCGCATCCGGACTTGATCGGCATCTTCGGAATCAACGATGACTCCGCGCTCGGGGCGCTGGATGCTGTCCAGCAGTTCAACCGATCCGGTATTTCGATCGTGGGGTACGATGCCACGCCCCCGGCGGTGGATGCCATCCTTAGAAACACCGCCCTGAAGGCGGATGTCATCCAATATCCGAGGAAAATCGGAGAAACCACCATCGAAAAGATCAAGGAATACTTTTCCGGCGTGCCTCCTCAAAAAGTTGTTCCGGTCGAGGTAGGAATCGTGGACCGGGATTCCCTTTCCAAAACCCAGACCCGATGAGTTCATCACTCCTGCTTGAAATGGATCACATCACGAAGCAGTATCCCGGTGTGCTGGCACTGGATGAGGTGACGTTTGATTTGTATGCGGGAGAGGTCCACTGCTTGGTGGGGGAGAACGGCGCCGGGAAAACCACATTGATCAAGATTCTCTCAGGGGCGATTCCGAAGGACGCGGGTGAAGTTCGCGTGGATGGGAAACCGGTTCCCCTGCATTCTCCGGCAGACGCCTTGCAAGCCGGCATTGGAATCATCTACCAGGATTTCAAGCTGGTGCCCGAACTCACTGTGGCCGAAAACATCTTCCTCGGCCGGGAGCCGTGCAAGGGACGCTCTCCCTTCATTGATTTTGAGAGGATGCGCGAGGCTGCCCAGGCCGCGCTCCGGCAACTCGGGGAGTCCCTCGATACGGGAGCCCGCGTGAGCACTCTCAGCGTGGCCCAGCAGCAGGTGGTCGAAATTGCCAAGTCCCTGACGAGAAAGAACCGCATTCTGGCCATGGATGAGCCCTCCGCTGCGCTGACTGAGAAAGAGTTGAAGAACCTCTTTGCCGTGATCCGCCGCCTGCAGGAAGAAGGGGTTGGTATCATTTACATCTCCCACCGGATTAATGAAATTTTCGATATTGGAACTCGCGTGACGGTCCTGCGCGATGGAAAACAGGTTCGCACCTGTAAGACCTCTGAGGTGGATCGCAGGGGTCTGGTGAGCTGGATGGTTGGCCGGGAGATGGATCAGGAATATCCAAAGGTCAACCTGCAAAAGGGAAAAGAGATCTTAAAGATAGACAACCTGAATGCAGGCAAGCTCCGTGACATCCACCTCGCAGTCAACCAAGGCGAGATCCTCGGACTCGCTGGATTGGTGGGGGCCGGCCGGACTGAGCTCGCGAGATTCATTTTTGGGGCCGACCCTTGGGAGAGCGGAAAGATCTTCCTCGATGGACAGGAAATTCACCCGCACTCTCCGCGTGAAGCCATCGATGCCGGGATCGGGCTGTTGACCGAAGACCGCAACCGCTATGGCCTGATCATGGAAATGAGCATTGAGAAAAACATCACGCTGTCCAATCTCAAGGCCGTCAGCCGGGGAGGGTTCATTCGGGGAGCGAAGGAGCGAGGCGCCGCGCAGCAGTTTGCCGAAGATTTGCGCATCAAGACTCCCTCGCTCAATCGCGAGGTCTCCAGCCTCAGCGGGGGCAATCGCCAGAAGGTCGTGCTCGCCCGCTGGCTCTTTACCCGTTCCCGCCTGCTCATTTTTGACGAACCCACCGCGGGGATCGACGTGGGCGTGAAGTACGAAATCTACAATCTCCTCAATCAGCTCGCACAGGAGGGGAAAGGCGTGGTCATTATTTCTTCTGACCTTCCGGAACTGCTGGGTCTATGTGACCGCATCGTGGTGTTGTGCGAAGGAAGAATCACGGGGGAGCTGTCCCGCGAGGAGGCGACTGAAGAAAAAATCATGTTGCTGGCGACGAGCGTTGCTGAGACGAGGAGCCATAAGAAGGCACAAGAAATACAAAAATAAGAAAACTTTATGAGGAAGCCAGGAAGACAGGAGGGCTAAGACCTGAGGGCTGTGGCGTGTCAGAACAAATAAGGCAAGCGAAGGATCACAAGACCCGCTAGAAGAAACCGGAAGCCTGTGCTAGTGAAAGGTGGTCGGACAGGGAATTGTCCAACTCTCTGCTGCCCGACTTTCTGAGATTCTCTTGTCAATGACGAAACACGGGGGCTTTAACTCTCCTGTCTTCCTGGCTTCCTAATCGAAGCGTTTATTCCTTGCCTTTCCCACCGGCTGGCGTTGATTCCATGAGTTCTCGAAAAAACATTCTTTCCAGGATTCTGAGCGAGTATGGCATCAGCCTGGCCCTGTTGATCGAGATCATTCTGTTCTCGCGCCTTTCTCCGTTCTTTCTCACGACCGAGAACATCCTCAATGTGACGCTCCAGGTTTCCATCACGGCCATCATCGCGGCAGGAATGACCTTTGTCATCCTGACGGCTGGCATTGACCTTTCGGTCGGCGCCCTGGTGGCCTTCAGTGGCGTCGTGGCAACCAGCGTGTTGAAATGGCCGATTCCGTTGGCCTACTCCTTCCCGCTCTTCCTCGCGACGGCGGTTTTCGTTGGCGCGTTCTCCGGATGGCTGTCGGCCTTCTTCATCACGCGATTCAACGTCACCCCTTTCATCGTGACCCTCGCCCTGATGAGCATCTGGCGCGGGGCGGCTTACCTTTACACCGGCGGCAGACCCGTCTGGGGCTTGCCTCATGCCTTCAGCGTGCTGGGCGGCGGCAGAATCGCAGGCATTCCCTTCCCCACTCTGATCATGATTGCGGTTTATATAGCCGCGTACATTGTGTTGCAGTACACCCGGTTCGGACGACACGTCTATGCCGTCGGAGGAAACCAGGAGGCTGCCCGGCTCGCGGGGATCAATACCAAGCGGGTCCTTAGGCAGGTCTACATGCTCTGTGGGGTGCTGTCTGCCCTGAGTGGAATTCTCCTCGCCTCGCGGATGAATTCGGGGCAGCCGAATGCAGGGTTGATGTACGAGCTGGACGTCATTGCAGCCGTGGTTGTGGGAGGCGCCAGCCTTTTTGGCGGTCGCGGTTCCATTGTCGGGACCTTTGTCGGGGCCATGCTGATCGGTGTGTCGCGTAACGGATTAAATCTACTCAATGTCAACTCCTATATCCAACAGATCATCGTCGGATTGGTGATTTTGGTGGCCGTGATGCTGGACCAGATGAGAAAAAAGTGATTAGCCCAGCCACTCGGAGGGCCCCGGGGTGCAGGACAGCGCTCCCCGGTGGAGCTTTGGCGGCCGGTCGCAAGAGCCCCCGCCACAGAAAGCGTGGCGGGGCTACCAAAGCGTACCACTTCGCGAGATGCTCTCATAAATCAATACTAACGATCATCCTCAGTAGAACTGCGAGGAACCGACATCATGAAAACACCAAAAATCCTTTTGGCTCTCCTTCTCCTGTGCGCTCCGCTCGTTGCGCAGACCCGTGTCGACAAGCTCGCTCAAGCACTCGACTCGCTCACTCTGGCTTCGTTCAACGACTGGAAAATGAGTCCCGATCTCAAGACCGCCCCTGTGATTCAAGGCGATCCGGCTCGTGGCGAATTCGACGACTCCCGATGGGAAACCCTCACCATCGGCACGTCCCTTGAAGTCGACTCCTGCTGGTTGAGGAAAAAGATCACCCTTCCCGACCGCATTCTGGGACAGCCCGTCAGCGGAAAAATCCGGTTTCTGGTCACCGTGGACGACTATGGATTCCTTTGGATTAACGGCCGGGAAAAGGGACGGTTTGATTGGGATGGCGAGTTTGTCCTGACCGAGGATGGCCATCCCGGGGACAAGTTCTTGATTGCCATCAAGGCCATCAACACGGGAGGACCGTTGCGGCTGCTTCGATCCCGGATCCAGATGGAAGGTGAATCAGCAACGACGAAACAGCTCCGCCAGAGAATCCAGGATTTCGCCTTAAGCCTGAGGGTCGGACAAAAACTGTTGAGCTTTGATACCTATCAGACCAATGCCACGAAGCGCGAAGATCCCGGCATCGACAAATCGAGCATGGATAAAGAGGAGAAAAGACATCTCTCCGAGTCCCTCGAGGATCTCGCAGGACTGGTCGACGTCGATGCTTTGAAAAGTGGATCAGTGGATAGATTTCTTCTGTCGATGGAGGGCGTGCGGGCGCAATTGAAACCCATTGATGCCTTTGCCAAAAGATTTAAGCTGGTCTTGACCGCCAATGCCCACATCGATGCCGCCTGGTTGTGGCGCGAGAAGGAAACGGTCGAGGTCTGCAAGAACACTTTCAACTCGGTCCTTAAAATGATGGAGACGCGGCCGGATTTCACCTATACCCAAAGCTCCGCGGCCTACTACGACTGGATGGAGCAATTGTACCCTGATGTGTTTTCAAAAATTAAACAGCGGGTCAAAGAAGGGCGATGGGAAGTGGTCGGAGGGATGTGGGTAGAACCGGACTGCAACCTGCCCAGCGGGGAATCCTGGGCGCATCACCTGCTCTATGGCAAACAATATTTCAAGGAGCATCTGGGGGCCGAGGTGACCGTCGGATGGAATCCCGATTCTTTCGGCTACAACTGGAACATGCCCATGATGTATCGCAACGCCGGTATCGATGCGTTTATTACACAGAAGATCGGTTGGAACGAATCCAATGTTTTTCCCTACCACGTCTTCTGGTGGGAGGGGCCGGACGGCTCCCGCATTCTCTGTTACTTTCCGTTCGACTACGTCAGTGACGTGACTGATCCGTACATGTTGGTCGATTGGCTCCGCCAATTCGAAGCCAACACCGGCTTCACGCGATTCTTAATCCTTTTCGGCGTGGGAGACCACGGAGGCGGGCCGACCGAAGCAATGCTGGAACGAATCGAACACTTTAAGTCTCTCGACATTTATCCGAAGATCGAGTACAGCACGGCGAGGGAATACCTGAACTGGTTGAAAAACCAGGATCCCACAAGAATTCCAACATGGAAGGATGAACTCTACCTTGAATACCACCAGGGGACTTTCACAACCCAGGCAAAGATGAAGGAATTCAATCGCCATAACGAGAGTCTTCTGACCAGCGCGGAGAAATTTTCCTCGCTCGCATCACTGGTTGGAGGCCGTGTTCATAAGGAAGCCCTCCAAGACGCGTGGCGAAATCTAATGTTTGACCAGTTCCATGACATCCTGCCGGGATCCGGGATCCGCGAAGTGTACCTTGACGCCGCCGAGCGACACCAGGCAGCAGAGGACATAGGAAATCATGAGTTGCGGACAGCAATCGGAACGATTGCAGGGAAAGTCAATACCTCCGCTGCAAGAGGTCACAGCGCAGTGGTTGTATTTAATCCGCTGTCGTGGGAAAGAACCGATTTGGTTGAAGCCCCGCTGCCCGAAGGGGACCATGGAGCTTACGCCCTCTTCGAGGTCAACGGCGCAGAGGTGGTTTCCCAGATCATTCAGAAGGATCGCTACCATCGCGCCTTGCTCTTTGTCGCGGAAAAGGTCCCCTCCCTGGGCTACAAAGTCTATGCCCTGCGAAAGCAGAAACCCGCCGCTCAGCCCACGGCACTCTCATTTGCCTCACCCCTCGCTCTTGAGAATGAATTTTTCCGCGTCAATGTCGATGGGGCGACGGGATGGGTCCAAAGCGCCTTCGACAAGCGCATCGGAAAAGAACTCTTGAGTGCTTCCGGGAATGAACTGCAGATCCTGGAGGACAAGCCGAAACAGTGGGATGCCTGGAATATCGGTCTTACCGGGACGGTGTATCCCTCAACCTTGCGCAAGGTCGAGGTAGTTGAAAAGGGGCCAGTTCGTTCGATCATAAGGATCCATCGGGATGTCCTAGGTCCAGGATTCAAACGGGAGTTTCCGGCCGAAGGCTTCCCGAGCTCCTTCTTCATCCAGGATGTGATCCTCTATTCCGGCCTGGATCGGATTGAATTCCGAACCCAAGTGGACTGGTGGGAGGACAGAACCATGCTGAAGGTCGCGTTTCCCTTGGCGGTCCACGACAGGATGGCCACCTACGAGATTCCCTTTGGTCAGATACGACGCTCCACAGGAATGAATGATCGATGGGAGAAGGCCCGGGTGGAGGTGCCCGCCGAGAGATGGGCAGACTTGTCTCAGGATGATTCTGGCGTGAGCCTCTTGAACCGGTCCAAGTACGGATACGACATCAAGGGGAACACCATCCGGCTCTCCCTGCTTCGCTCGCCCAAATGGCCCGACCCCACCGCCGACCGCGGCAAACATATCATTGAATACGCCCTCTATCCTCATCTCGGCAGGGTGAACGAAGGGCGAACGGCCGCACGCGGCTATGAGTACAACAATCCTTTAATCGTCTACCTCACGGATTTACATCCCGGCGGATTGCCACCCACTCATTCATTTGTTCAGATCAAGCCGGATACACTGGTCCTGACCACAATCAAGCAAGCCGAAGATTCTGAGGCATGGGTACTCCAGTGGTATGACGCCAAGGGTGAAGACACCAACGCCGTCGTAACCTTGCCGCGGACTCCTAAAAAGGTGGTTCAATCCAATTTTCTGGAGGAAGATGGAGAACCAGTCCAGTTTGAAAAGAATGTTGTGAAGTTTCGTACAAGAAAAAATGCTGTGGTGACCATTAAAGTGACCTTTTAGGTCGCTCCAGCCTCAGACATTCCCGAGTACCAGCTCCCAAGGGATCATGCCAGGAACCCCCTTCTTCCCTCCCTGGCGACACTGCTGGAAATCTCCTGCTCCGTAAATCCGGAGAAAATCCATAAATCAATACAAATTTTTGTAGAAGAAGCTGAAAACCGGGAGGTCGGTTTCTGGTCAATTTTATACACTTTCTCCATCCGTATCAGAGAGACGCGATCCGCGAATGCGCACCCGCAATGGTTGGTGACAAAATTGCTGGCCTTTTCGAGACCACTAATTATCTCAGTCGGAGGAAACAAATGAAAAAGATCGTAGTGTTGTTGTTTGGGATTTTCCTGGCAAGTGTCATCTGGGCCGATGGTTCTGATGATAGGGACCTTTTGAATTTCGGATCAATGGTGGGGGTATCGGGGCCATTTGTGGGCCCAGTCACCCCCATCCAAGGTGTGGGAGGGGCTGGGCGTAATTGGACAGTCTCCAGAGCCAGGGGGGAACTTAAGTCGAATGGGGAAATTGAGGTCCACGTTAGAGGACTGGTGTTTGCCGACGGAACCGGGGCTGGTACCAACCCCTTGAAAACTTTCCGTGCAGTACTGAGTTGCCAGAGTATCGATGCCGCAGGCAAGCCGACTATTATTCTTTCAAGCACCGGAGATTTTCCGGCTTCCCCAGAGGGAGATGCTGAAATCGAGGGAACGGTTGAAGTGGCGAGCCCGTGCTTTGCTCCCATCGTGTTCGTGACTACCTCCACCCCAATACCGAGGTGGCTGGCTGTCACCGGTCACTGAAGAGGAAACATGGAATGAGGAGGAAGTCTGCCCCTCCTCCTCCAAAAGAAAGCATGCAAGTTTCACCCATTCAGTAATTAGCAACCCAACCAAGCTTCGCAATATCGTGGAATATTTCCCGTCCTAACGATCGATCTCGTGAGGTGGAGAGCTTATGCCCCAGGGAGCAGCAAAGACCCAAAAGAAATCTCTTTACCGCGTGCACCCTGGAGTCTTGATGGTGCAAAAAGGGATTGCAGAACTGCCTCAAAGAACCGGCAAGTCACTGGACGAGTGGATTTCGGATTGCGGACTTCGAATCGGGGGAGGCCCTTCTTGAATTCGTGCGCAACACGGCGGCAAGACTTTCAAGGAAGGATCGAGGATACAACCAATCCATGAAAGAGAAAGCTGAAGCAGTCACATTTCGTCAGGTCCTGAAGAACAAGCAGTTCTTCGTGCTCTGGATGGCCCAGTACATCAGCAATTTCGGGGACTGGCTGGCTGTGCTGGCGTTGTTCAGTCTGGTAGCTTTTCGATTGCATGGGTCGCCCTATCAAGTGGGGGGTATCTTCCTTGCCTACGGTATTCCCTGGGCCCTTCTGGGGCCAGTTGCGGGGGTTTTTGTCGATCGCTGGAACCTCAAGTGGACAATGATCTCGAGTGACCTGATTCGCGCAGTTCTGGCGTTGATGCTCGTGTTTGCCCACGACTTGTCGCTGCTCTATCTTCTCTTTTTTGGTTTGAGCGCGGTATCTTGTTTTTTCATGCCCGCCCAAACCTCCGCAATTCCGGTGCTGGTCAGCAAGGATGAATTGCTGGTGGCCAATGCCGCAAATACGCAATCCATTCACTTCAACAAGATCATCAGCCCGGCGGTGGCAGGATTCTTGGTGGCATGGGCGGGAGAGAAGGTTTGTTTCTACCTCGATGCCCTGTCGTTCGTGATTTCGGCGGCGCTTCTTTCAAGGCTTCTTCTGACACGAGTCCCGAAGGATTCCGTCCGAGGGGTCCGAGCCCTGCTTGGAGAAATGCGGGAAGGTTTCCGTTTCATTTGGAACCAACCCTCCGTCCGGTTCGTGACTGGGGCGATGGCTGTGACGCTCCTGGCGGCGGGGGCGTTCGATGCCTTGATCGCCGTTTATGTGCGCGACATCCTGCATTCAGAGTCCCAGGTGTTCGGTGCCCTGGTCGCGCTGGTCGGGCTTGGGACGATCGTCGGCGCCCTACTCATCGGCAGGTTTGCGCAGAAGTGGTCCCGGGCGATGATGGTTTCGTTCGGCATCATGGGATGTGGCGTAGGCATTTTCCTGCTCGCCGTGTCGGCTACTGCGCCGGTCGCCCTGGTCTCGAGCCTCGCACTGGGGTTTGCAGTCAGCGCTGTGATGATCCCATCGCAGACCCTGGTACAGGAAGAAACCCCCCAGGCGATGCTGGGCCGAGTGAGCAGTACCGGCATTTCGTTGATGACCGTTTTCCAGATCGTCGGGGTCTCTATCTCAGGAAAGGTCGCGAACTGGACCGGGGTGCGCGCCCTTTACGACCTCATCGCCGTGTTCCTGGTCGTGATGGGAGCGGCAGGCTACCTGCATCTACGCACTCGCGGCGTGACTGATCCAAAGGCGTCCACTCCGGAAGGACTGGTCTCTGAATGACTCCACGAGACGATCCCGCGACTCCGCAATGATCCTGACCATTGTCCCCAGGACACCGGGCGGTGACCTCCGTCATCCCTGCCGACCCAAGTCAAATCGTGAATCCGGTATCTCTTGACACCCCGAGCCCCGCGCCATAAAATTCTGCCCGCTGCAAGGCTTTCTTATCTCAAATTAAAATTTTGTGAATCCTCGGGGATTCGCAGGCCGGCCGAGAGGCGCAATCAGCCGGGGCTATGGCCCGGGCATTGAAAGGCCCTTGAGAGACTATGTGCCAGGAGCGCTGCCGTGGGCACAACTCTCTGTATGCGGAATGGACTCCCCATTCCCTTAAGAGCAGCGCCACATAACAGCAGGCTGTTTCGGTCCGGCCGGACTCATTCAGTTATTCGGGTCACAACAAAACCACCTCAGGAGGTGCATGAAAATGACAGCAACTCAGCAGGCCTTCAATCAATCGAGGGTTGAAACGTTTTTGGGCAAAGCCGTCAATGACTTTGGCGCCGCGGTGAGCGCAGCCCTGGTGGTCATTGGCGATAAGCTTGGGCTCTACAAGGCGATGGCAGGAGCGCCGCCGATGACTCCCGGAGAACTCGCCCAAAGAACCGGAACGGACGAGCGTTATGTTCGGGACTGGCTCATCAATCAAGCAGCAGGCGGGTATATTGATTACAACCCGGCGACCAGGCGCTATTCGCTGCCTCCCGAACACGCCCTGGCCCTTGCCGACGACCGTAGCCCGTTCTTTGTTTGCGGCGGCTTCCAGGTGATCACCGCCATGATGAAGTCCAGCGGGCGCATCGCCGAAGCCTTTCAGACCGGCAGGGGTATGTTCTGGGGTGAGCACGATAATGACCTCTTTGAAGGAACAGAACGATTCTTCCGTCCCGGTTATGCTGCGAACCTCATTTCAAACTGGGTCCCGGCGCTGGACGGCGTCAAAGCGAAACTGGAAGCGGGCGCCAGAGTAGCCGACATAGGCTGCGGGCATGGCGCCTCCACCCTCATCATGGCCCAGGCCTTTCCAAAGTCCCGATTCTTCGGCTTCGACAATCACGCCCCTTCCATCACCCATGCCCGCAAGGCCGCCTTCACCGCCGGCGTTGCTGATCGGGTCACATTCGACATCGCAGGTGCGACCAATTTCCCCGGCTCGGGTTACGATCTGGTCGCATTTTTTGATTGCCTCCACGATCTCGGCGAACCTGCCGGTTCGCTGAAACGGGCCCTGGACACCTTGAGCCCGGAGGGAACGGTGCTCATCGTGGAACCGATGGCCTCAGAAAATGTGGAGGGCAACTTCAATCCGGTGGGACGGGTGTTCTCCGGGGCTTCAGTACTCTGCTGTACTCCCAATGCTATTGCCTCGGGTCAGACTGCGTTGGGCACGATCGCCACAGAGGAACAGCTCCGAATGGTGGTCACCTCCGCCGGCTTCACCCGGTTTCGCCGCGCCACTGAAACGCCGTTTAACCGCGTCTTTGAAGCCCGTCCCTGATCCGGACGAGCCGAAAGCAAAATCAGATTTTATTAGGAGACCAGGAAACCTAGGGATGGGTGGTCGATGGATAGCCCTCCGCAGCGGGATTAGCAGGTTCTGTTTCGACGGAAGGTTTTTCACTTCCTGTATTCCTGGTCTCCTAGTGATAAATTCTCTTGCCCTTGCCAGAACAAATTCTGTTCATAAGCGACCAAGGTCTCGATGAATGAACATCCCGGCGTGTGAATCTTCTTCTTGCGCGCTGAAACTCATGACGGTGGTCATACGTAATGCTTGATAGTCAATCTGTTCATTGCAACAAGACTACAAATTGACCGGCATGCCGGACTGAGGACTTCACGATGTGATCATCAGGTCAAACCATCCAAGGTCAGGCACCCGGCACCTCGAATCCACACAGAGGTCCAGCCAGTTCATTCAAGGAGAGTGTTCCATGTTTCGAAGACTTAGTTTGAGTTTAGCCTGTTTGATGATATTGGCGCTGCCTGTATGCGCCCAAACCGTGGACGAAATCGTCAACAAACACATCCAAGCGCTGGGCGGCTTGGAGAAGCTCAAGGCGGTGAAGACAATTCGTTTCTCAGGCAAGATGCAGCTGGGCCAAGGCCTGGAAGCCCCCGCTGTCCTGGAGAAGAAACGCCCGAACAACCTGCGGATGGAATTCACCATCCAGGGACTCACGGCCGTCCAGGCCTATGACGGGAAGACGGGCTGGTCGCTCATGCCCTTTGGGGGCAAGAAAGATCCCGAACCGATGGGAGAAGATGAACTCAAGGCCTTCACCGAGGAAGCCGATTTTGATGGCCCCCTGGTCGATTACAAGGAGAAAGGCAACAAGGTCGAATTAGTGGGCAAAGAACCGGTGGAGGGGACTGACGCTTACAAACTCAAGGTGACTCTGAAAGACGGAGAGGTCGATTACGTGTACCTCGATACCGATTCCTATCTTCAATTGCGGCAAGAGAGCAAGCGGACCGTCCGAGGAACTGAACGCGAATCAGAAGTCAACCTCGGCGACTACAAGGAAGTGGAAGGCCTCGTGCTTCCGTTCTCTTACGAGATGGGGATGAAAGGGGTGCCCCAAAAACAGAAGATCACGATTGACAAGGTTGAATTGAATCCGGCCGTTGAGGACGCGCGCTTCAAGATGCCCGAAGTGAAGAAGGAGGAGCCCAAGCCGGAAGAGAAGAAGCCCGTGGATAAGAAGCCTCCTGAAGAGAAGAAGTGACGGATTTCGATTTTTGAAACGAGAAACCTCGCCCGCACCGTTCTTCTTGCAGTTGTCTCATTCGAACCCAATTTCGCTGGCGTCAAGACTCTTGGGGACGCTCCGTTTTGCTTGCCTACCGCGCCCCCAAGGTCGCCCCTTCCAAAATCCAATGGTATGAGAGGAACCCAGTCATGCTATTCCGCCCACTGAGGACTTTGATTTCCGGTTTGAGTCTGTTGATTCTCCTTGCCCCTCCCACCCTCGCGCAGACAGAGGCCTCGAAGAACGAGGCGGTCAAAGTGGATTCCGACACTTTTTCCGGCCTGGACGCGAGGCCGATCGGGCCAGCCACCATGAGCGGCCGAATTGCGTCGATTGACGGCACGATCGAGAAGGGGCGGTTGACCCTCTATGTGGGCTCCGCCAGTGGAGGCGTCTGGAAATCCGTGAACGGCGGAACCACGTTCAAGCCGGTGTTCGACAAGTACACCCAATCAATCGGCGCCGTTACCATTGACCCCGCCCGGCCGCAAACGGTCTGGGTGGGAACCGGCGAAACCTGGGTGCGAAATAGTGTATCGGTGGGCACCGGGATTTATAAAACGACGGATGGCGGTGAGAACTGGCAACACCTGGGACTGGCTGACTCCGAGCGCATTTCACGCATTCTCGTCGACCCGAATCACAGTGACACCGTTTACGCCTGCGCCACAGGTCATCTCTGGGATGCGAACGCCGAGCGTGGCGTCTTTAAGACGACCGACGGGGGGAAAACCTGGCAGAAATCCTTGTCTGTAAACAATGACACCGGCTGCGCCATGATCGCCATGGACCCGCAGGACACAAGAATCCTTTACGCCGCGATGTGGCAGTTCCGAAGGAAGCCATACCTGTTCACTTCCGGAGGTCCGGGATCCGGCCTCTTCAAGAGTACCGATGCGGGGGTGACCTGGAAAAGGTTGACCCGGGGTTTGCCTGAGGGGGACTTGGGCAGGATCGGGATCGCCGTGGCCCCATCGCGACCCAGCGTGGTCTACGCCGTGGTGGAAGCCAAACACAGCGCACTCTTCCGCTCCGATGATCTGGGAGAATCCTGGACCGAAATGAATTCAGGCGCTGCAGTTGTGGGCCGGCCGTTTTACTTCGCGCACTTATTTGTTGATCCCAAGGACTATGACCGCGTATACAAGCCATCGACCGGATTGGTGGTAAGCGACAATGGCGGAAGGGCCTTCAGCGGCATTGCCGGGAGTGTGCACAGCGATTTTCACGCCATGTGGATTAATCCCTCGAACCCCGACCAGATGTTTGTCGGGACCGATGGCGGACTCTATGCCTCCGAGGACCGGGGAAACACGTGGCGGTTCATCGCCAACCTCCCGCTTTCACAGTTCTACCACGTGAGCTACGACATGGAACAACCTTACAATGTGTATGGGGGCCTCCAGGACAACAGCTCATGGTACGGGCCCTCGCGCGCCACCAGCGGCATTCAGAACCGTCACTGGAAAAGTGTCTATGGCGGGGATGGATTTTGGGTCTTTGAAGACCCTTCGGATTCTGAGTACATTTATGCCGAGTATCAAGGGGGCAACCTTGCCCGCATCAACCGGAAGACCCTGGAGACCAAAGACATCAAACCGTTCCCGGATGCCGGGGAGAAGAAATTCCGTTTCAACTGGAATTCGCCGATCCATGTCAGCCCAAACACGAAGGGGACTGTTTACTTCGGCTCGCAGTTTTTGTTCCGCTCTCGTGACCACGGCGATTCCTGGGAACGAATTTCACCGGACCTGACCACCAACGATCCCAATAAGCAGCGACAGGAGGAATCCGGCGGCCTGACGGTAGACAATTCGGATGCGGAAGCTCACACCACCATTTACACCATCTGTGAATCGCCCCGCAACGGAGACATTATCTGGGTCGGGACTGACGATGGCAATCTTCAGATAACCCGCAACGGGGGAAAGACCTGGACCAACGTGGTCGGCAATGTGACGGGCCTTCCGCCCAGTACCTGGGTGTCCACGGTGGAGGCCAGCCGATTTGATGAAGGCACGGCCTATGCCACCTTCGATGGTCACGCCGGCGGGGACATGAAGACCTACGTGTACAGGACCGCCGATTATGGAAAGACGTGGCAGTCGCTCGTCACCCCGGACATCACCGGGTACGCCCACGTCATCAAGGAGGACACCGTCAATAAAGATCTGCTCTTCCTGGGGACGGAACTCGGGTTATTTATCTCGGTGGATGGAGGCCGGCAGTGGGCGTCGTTCAAGGGTGGTAACTTCCCCGCTGTAGCGGTGCGGGACATCGCCATTCACCCCCGCGAATCCGACCTGATTCTGGCCACCCACGGACGAGGTATCTGGATCGTCGACGACATTTCTCCGTTGAGGGCCCTGAGCCCCCAGGTGCTATCTGCGGAAGCAACTTTTGTTGAATCGAAGCCTGCAGTCCAGATCATTCCCGCCTCGGAGTTCGGATTCAACGGGGATGCGGAGTATGTCGGACGCTCTGCCGGCGAGGGAGCACCCATCACCTACTACCAGAAAAAGCGCCATATCTTCGGTGACCTCAAGTTTGAAATCTACGATTCTTCCGGCAAGCTAGTCTCAACGGTTCCCGGGAACATGCGCCGTGGGCTGAACCGTATCGACTGGTCGATGCGCATGAAAGCACCCAAGGTGCCTCCCGCCGCCGGCCTGGTGCCGAACTTCTTCTCGTTCGTCGGGCCCCGCGTCCTGGAGGGCACTTATACGGTAAAAATGATCAAGGGCAAGAACACTTACACCGAGGAATTGAAGATAGTGCCGGACCCGCGTTCCAAACACACCAAGGAAGATCGCTTACTGCAATTTCAGACGGTGATGAAGCTTTACGATATGCTGGGGGAATTGACCTACCGGGTCGATACCATCGCGAATGCGCGTGACCAAAGCAGTGAGCGGGCCGCAAAGCTTGCTGCCGGCGATGTCACCCGAAAGCGGCTCGAAGATGTAGCCAAGTCCCTTGAAGGGATCCGCTCCAAACTGGTCGCAACCAAGGAAGGGGGCGGCATCACCGGGGAAGAAAAGATCCGGGAGCAGATGGGCTCACTTTACGGAGCCGTCAACGGGTACGAAGGGCGGCCTACGCAATCGCAGATCCTCCGCATGGAAGCTTTAAAGAAGGAATTTGACGTTGTGGTCGCCGAGTTTGACACCCTCGCGAAGAAAGAACTGCCGGCAGTGAACGCCATCCTGGAAAAAAGGAAGTTGGATCCCATCCGGGTGATGAGTAAGGAAGAGTGGGAGAAGAAACAAGAGAAGCAGTAGACCGCTTGTCCGCGACACTCCCGGAGTGCCGGCGACAATTTCGCTACCCCTTTTTTGAGGTTAGATCTCTCCTGGCAACCGGCGTTTCGGGACAAGAAACGCTGCCGCCACAACGACTGCCATCAACAGGAATGCGCCCCCAGTGATCTCCTTCCCCAGGCGCCGAGGCGGAGTGTCCCTATAATCAATCTCCACTTGATGAGTGCCCGCAGGGAGTTTGAGCACCATGATGCCGAGCCCCTTGTCAGTACTGAGGGCCGCCGGGCGGCCATCCACTGTGGCGGTCCAGCCGGGATAATTGAACGTCCGGATCCTCACCTCATCACTCCGGTCCAACGTGATACGCAGGAGGCGGTGTTCGGGTTTCCATTGCTCGATCGACACGCGACCGTTCCCATGGGCGAGCGTCACACGGCCGAGCGGGGGAAGATCTTCGATGTTCGCGGGCGCGGTGCTCGGGATAATCACATCGTTGAGGTGCTGGGACTCAGGCTCGAATCTCACCGCCCCCCACATGGGCGCTACAACCGTCCGAATACTGAAAGCCGCACTTCCCAGCGTCATCAGGGCCGCAAGGGCGGAAAATGCGATGAGCCTGGATTTGTGCTTTTCACGACGGGCATCGAGAGCGGATTCGATCGCAGCCCCTGCCAGCAGAGCCACCACCAAGGTCGTGATTGTTAGCATCCGCCATGAGAACACGCCGACCTCAATCTCAGGGATTCTGCGGCCGAGAGGAGCCGAAGCCCGTGTCATCATGAAACACGTGAACCCTCCTAACACGGACCACAGCACCACATGCTCCTTAAATCGGGGTGATACACCCTGACCGCGGGTCTTCAGCGCTAGCAACGCAATGGCGGCCGCCCCCATCGCCGCCGTTCCAAAGATCCAAATGTCATCGATCCGCTTGAAAAACTCGGGATTGTCCTTCGTGTATTCTGCGCGGGCAAACACATAGGTCTCGTGGTAAGGCCAATCCTGCTCAATGATCTCGTGGCGGATGAGATTCTGTTCCACGGCGGCTGGGTACAGGTAGGCCGCCGACAAGCCAAGGGCGAGGGTCATTCCACCTGCAACATACAATGCCCCTTTCAGGTCCCGGTGATGAATCATCAGGATGAGCACCAACAAGCCAAGCGCCAGCGTGAACTGAAATGCGGTCGGCGGGTGAGTCCACAGAAAGGCGCCATAACTCAAGGCCAGTCCCATCACGTTGAGCAAAACTTTCCTCGCCTGCGTGGATTTCCCCTCACCTGCAACACGCTGCGGGAGCTCCTCCAAAGCTCCTTCTTGATCCCGCGCCGTTCCCTTCCCTTCCCTGAATAACCGTTCGGTGAAAAGCAGAACCAGGGGCATCCAAACGAAGGCCAGCAGTTCGGCTATCGCGCCTCGCTGATACTGGTCCAAAAGATAGTAGGGGAAGAAGGCGTAAGCAGCCATGGCGACGCAGGCCGCGGGGCGCGACATCAGCCGGTGCGCGTAAACATAGAGGGCGCCAGCGGAGCAGACCCTGATCAGGAGCTGCACCGTTAGAATCACCCAGATCCAGTTGCGAAGAAAGGGGTAGAAGACTGATGTGAGATAGTAGATTCCGGGAGGGTAAAAACTCGTGGTGGGCGCTCCATACCCCTGATTCGTATCCTCCTCCCACCGGGGATAAGACTCACCGGCTGCAAGGCCGGCATAAAACGATTTCATCTGGTCAAGGTGCAACCCCAGGTCATGGGTGTCCGGCATCCGGAGGCTCCAAATGCTATCGCCTGGATCCCTCTCCCCCAAAAAGTAAAAAGGCATCACGGCCACTAATGACAGTCCGAGGCACAGGAGCAAGACTCCCCATCGCGTGCCACGCTCGCCTACTTCATTCATCTTTCGCACTCAAGGACTGGATTTGACTCTGTCTCAAAGACCGCCGCTTTCAGTCCGGACAGAGGTGGAATGAGAATACGAAATCACCACACAGATGCACAACGGGAAATCGCGAGATCAGCACGAATATTGGGGATCCCATTTGTGCACGGAAAATTTCGACTTCCTCTCCCAAGGGGGATTGAGGACATCGATTCGGGAAGGCACCGACTCCACATCCCGATTCGCCATCTTACCAAGCTTCTGAAATACCTTGAGGAATTACTCCAGAGAATTTGAAGATCAGAGATCAAATTCTTCGACATGAGAGACGATATTAACTGCTCAAAAAAGATCGCGCATTCGTCGACAAACACTTCCACCTGATGGGCCATGGAAGTGGGAAGCGTCGAAGCACGAAGCTAGCCTTACCTTCTTGGACGGGCAAATCGAGTGGGGTTGGCCCTCGAACAGTCTGCTTCCGCCGAGGTCAGAAATGCCTTTACGAATCTGAGACGAACAATCCCGGAATCGGACATAATGAGCCCGGCATTCAACACAGAAGTTGCCTTATGTCATTCAAAATAGATTGCCACACTTACCGTCATCCGTGGCGTGGTAATTGCGGCAGCAAGGATGACCCTTCTGGATCGGTGCCGGGCTGTTGCCGACCGAGTTTAGATCAGTGGAGGCACAAAACATTTCTGAAAGCCTCATTCTCACTATTGCGTGTCTCATAGGATCTCGGGCAGACTGGGCGAACGATTGTTGCCGTCTGTTCCCTGAGACTGCCGACTGACAGTTTTCTTCTGGCGACTTACATGGGAACTCTGTTCCAAGACCTCCGTTACGGGCTTCGAATGTTTTCCAAGAATCGGGGCTTCACCCTTGTGGCGGTCTTCACCCTGGCGCTGGGCATCGGCGCTAACACAGCGATCTTCAGCGTGGTGAACGCCGTGCTCTTGCGTCGGTTGCCATATCCGGACCCTGACAGAATCGTCACCATCAACGACCTGGGTTACCTGGACCGTCTCTCAGCATCCAATTCCGATCATTTGAGTTGGAAGGACCACGTTCAGTCGTTTGAAAGTGTGGCATCGTATCAAGTCGGCGAAGTGAACCTGACGGGAGGGGACGAGCCGGAACGAGTGCTGACTGCGCAGGTGACGCGCGATTTCTTTCGTGTCCTCGGGGTGAGGGCCTCCCTGGGCCGGGATTTTTCTTCCGAACCCACCGGCGGCGCGCCGGACATCGTGCTCAGCGATGGATTGTGGCGACGCCAATATGGAGCGGACCCCAATCTTATCGGGAAGTCGGTGATACTCAATGCCAGGGTAGTCACGGTGCGGGGTATCATGCCGCCGCGGGTAGAGTTCCCAGAAGGAGTCAATGCCTGGGTCCTCCCCGGAACGGGCAACGACACGATCATCCGACAAGTCATACTCCCTCGCCCGATTGCCCGGCTCAAACGAACGTTGTCTCTGGCCCAGGCGCAAGCTGAAATGGACGCGATCACAGCACGGGCACAGGCCGACGATCCGAGCCTAAAGACCAAGTCTGGAACCCTGCTGACCCCCTTGCAGGTCAGCTTGGCGCGCGGCAGTCGGACTGCGCTGCTCGTTTTGTTGGGAGCAGTCGGATTTGTGCTGTTGATCGCTTGTGCCAACCTCGCCAATCTACTGCTTGCCCGTGGGGCCCAACGAACCCGGGAGTTTGCCATTCGAATTGCCCTCGGCGCCAGCCGCCTTCAGTTGATCAGGCAATTGCTCACGGAGAGCGTTTTGCTTTCTCTGGCAGGGGGAGTACTGGGTGTGTTCATGGCGGAGTGGGGCGTCACTCTCATGCTGTCGTTCCTTCCCATCGACCTGCCCAGGATAAATCCTATTGAGATCGATGGCTGGGTGCTGGGGGCAACGGCGTTGCTCGCGGTGGCGGTCGGGCTCTTATTCGGGCTGGCTCCATCGATCATTGCCTCCAAGCCTGACCTCACTCAATGTCTGAAGGAAGGCTCACAATCCCCCGCAAGCCGCCCGCGTCGGCGGCTCCAGGGCGCCCTTCTGGTCTCTGAGGTGGGGCTGGCATTCGTTCTGCTGATCGGGGCGGGGCTGATGATCCGGACCATGCTGCGTCTGCTCGGGGTCGATCCGGGTTTTCAGGCAAGACGGGTTCTGACGCTGGACATTTCACTGCCTACTTCGAAATATATCCACCCCTCTCAGATCAGTTCTTATTACAAGCAAGTGCTCATCCGGATTGAAGCCCTGCCCGCAGTACTCTCTGCTGGGGCGGTGACCCATCTCCCTCTGGCCGGCGGCGATGACGCTCTCTTTCCAATCCGCCCGGAAGGACGTTCCGGACCGATCGAAGCTTATGCCCCCTATCGCACTGTGACTCCGGCTTATTTTTCAACCTTGGAAATTCCACTGCTGCGAGGCCGTTTCTTCAGCGCCCAGGATGCTCAAAGCGAAACGAAGCGCGCGATCGTGAACGATGCCCTGGCACGCCGCTTATGGCCGGGCGAGGATCCGATTGGAAAACATATTAAACTCATTGACGAATACGAAGTTGTCGGAGAGGTCGGGGCGGTCAGAGATTACGACCTTCAAGATTCCGGGGGGCCATTGTTGTATGTCTCAATGCAGCAAAGCCCGTCACCTGCGATGAGCCTTGTCATTCGGACTTCAGGTGATCCTACCCCACTGATTTCGACCATCCGGGGCCAAGTTTTGGCAGTCGATAAGGATCAGCCCGTGTCGAAAATCACGACGATGGATCGTGTCATTCTCAACTCCATCTCGTCGCAGCGATCACACATGCTTTTGTTGACCTTTTTTGCGGCGCTGGCCCTTGTCCTCGCAGCCGTGGGTGTCTATGGGCTCGTTGCCTACCAGGTGGCGCAGCGCACCCATGAACTTGGCGTTCGTCGGGCGCTCGGCGCGCTGCCAGGGGATGTGCTATGGCTCGTGGTCCGCGAAGGGGTGACGCGGGTGGCGATAGGAGTCCTCCTTGGCTTCGCTGTCGCGCTGGGTCTGAGCCGCGTCATCGCCAATTTCTTGTTTGGGGTGACGCCGACCGATCCTCTGACCTTCATCTTCGTCTCCCTCGTGCTGATTGCGGCGGCGCTCGTCGCCTGCTACGTCCCGGCTCACCGGGCGACGAAGGTCGATCCGGCGATGGCGCTGAGGTACGAGTAGGGGTGGCGCAGACGGCTCGTCTGCAAAGGGCTGAGTTGACGGTGGCAGACGAGGACGTCTGCCCCACGAGGGTCGTTCTCGTGGTAACATTGCAGTCCGGACGAGCGCCGGATAACAGCAAATCAGACTTGCGGAGGTGAAGGATATATGGTCAAAGCAATTGTTCTACTGATTGTCGTCCTCATCCTCCTGAAATTCGTATCGGTATAACCATTTTCCAGTCTCGACATTTTTGAATCGATCAAGGGACTTCACCCGTCATGAGATGCAACGGTAAGAATGCATGCAGATTCCGATTCCATCTTCTCCTGCTGATCGCAGCCTTTTCGGTCTCTTGTGGACTCTTTTCGCAGGATAGCGGGCCAAAGCGAGATGAGTGGCAACACCCGCAAGTGGTGATGGATGCGCTGCACATTGATCCCGGGAAAATTGTCGCCGACGTCGGGGCCGGAGAAGGGTATTTCACGTTTCATCTGGCAGAGCGCGTCGGGCCCCGGGGCAAGGTCTATGCGGAGGATATTAGGAACGATGACGTGGAGGAGATCCGTCGGCTGGCTGAGGAAAAGCACCTCACCCAGATTGAAGCCCTGCACGGTGAACCGGGCGATCCCAAATTACCCGAAAACTCGTTGGACGTTGTCCTTGTTATGAACTCCTACCACGAATTTCGATCCTACGATGCCATGCTGCAAGCCATCTTCAAGGCGCTGAAGCCGGACGGACTGCTCGCAATCATCGACTCCCCCACCCCTCCAGGTAGTTCCCGCTCCGACTATTACCCCCGACACCGTATTCCCGAGGAATTGGTCCGAGAAGACGTCGCCCACGCCGGGTTTCAATTTCTCCGCAAGGAGCCGGGCTTCACAAATCCGGCGAACAAAAAGGATTTCTATTTCTTGATTTTCGAGAAACCCAAGCAACGTGCGGGAATTGCGGATTTCGAAATTCGGATTGCGGAGACTCAGGCACTTCCAATGCTTCTATTCCAGAATCCGAAATCCGCAATCCACAATGGTGAATGTAGTCACGACTTCAGTCGTTACTCCAGGGTTAGTAACGACTGAAGTCGTTACTACGGGAATTAGGGGAGAAGCAACACCTTCCCCGTCGTCTTTCTCGCTTCGAGCTCACGGTGTGCATCCGCTGCGTCTTTCAACGCATAGGTTGCACCTATCCTCAATTTCAATTCCCCGGATTCCACCCAGCGCAGCACCTCGCCGGCACGCCATAACAATTCTTCCCGGGTTGCCGCGTAATTCGCGAGGCTGGGCCGGGTCATGAAGAGTGATCCCCCCTTTGCAAGCAAGGAAGGATCAAACGCCGGAACGGGTCCGCTGGATTGACCGTACAGGGCCAACATCCCTCGCGGAGCAAGACAATTCAGGCTTTTCAAATACGTGTCTTTCCCCACCGAATCATAGGTGACCTGCACACCGCGACCATCCGTCAGACGTTTCACCTCTTGCTCAAAATCCCGTTGGGTGTAAAGGATCACCTCATCCGCCCCCGCTTCGCGGGCGAGCTGGGCTTTGGCTTCGGTGGAGACGGTTCCAATCGCCCTGGCGCCGATTCGACTGGCCCGCTGAATAAGCAGGAGTCCAACTCCCCCGGCGGCGGCATGGATCAGGGCGGTGTCTCCCTTCTTCAACGGGTAGGTCGAGGTGGTAAGGTAATGCGCCGTCATCCCCTGTAACATGGCTGCGGCCCCCTGTTGAGCATCGATTCTCTCCGGGAGTTTGACGAGCCGCCCTGCCGGCACCAGGGCGTACTCGGCGTATGAGCCCGAGGTCATCGCGTACGCCACGCGGTCACCCACGGCCACTTCGGACACGCCGGGTCCCAACGCCTCCACTCGCCCGGAAGCCTCCATTCCAATCACTGTTGGAAGAGTCAATGGGTAGAGACCCATCCGATGGTAAACGTCAATGAAGTTCACTCCAATCGCTTCGGTTTTTACGAGAGCCTCTCCCGCCTTCGGGCTCGGCGTGGGCACCTCTTCATACTTTAAAACTTCAGGTCCACCGTTGTTGCGGACGAGAATAGCTTTCATACTGGGTTCTGACCTCCCTTTTCAAAGAATATATGGTGTCTATTCCCGTGGAGAGCCAATGATATCCACTGGCGTCCGGATTATGCAAATTGATTCTGTGATTTGAGCTCAAGTCTTTCAAGGCAAGTTATCCATCAGTATGCCGTGAAGTGACAATGTGAGGGTGTCCGGTTTTGCGACAAAACAATCCCATTAGCGGGCAAGTGGAGAGGGTCGTCGGATTATCAGAAGAAGCGCTAAACAGTGTAGTTACAATTAGATATAAAGAAAGCGCTACTCGGCATTAAAGTTGCCCATAATGGATGTGGAGGAGACCCATGGACATACCAAGGAAGTCGGCAGCACGGCAGCGGCTGATCAAGCGGATTATTTACATTACCCTCGCCATTATACTTATCTCGGCGACGACTGTGGTTTTGTCGCGTTTGAAGCCTGCTGCGCCAACTGTTGAACGCGCGACTGTCTGGATTGATACAGTGAAACGGGGGCCCATGTTGCGCCAGGTTCGAGGTCTGGGAACGCTCGTCCCAGAGGAGATCCGCTGGATCCCCGCCAGCACCGAAGGCAGGGTGGAGCGGCGACTGGTCGAACCCGGGACTGCGGTCAAACCCAGCACGGTGCTTTTGGAACTCAGCAATCCCAGCCTCGATCAAGCCGCACTCGATGCCGAAATGCAGGCCAAAGGTGCCGAGGCGCGGTTGGCTGACTTACGGGTGACCCTCCAGAGCCAGTTGCTGACCCAGAAGGCGGGGGCCGCCCAAGTGGAGGCCGACTACAAGCAGGCGCAATTGAGGGCTGACACCGACGCCGAGCTGGCGCGGCAAGGGCTGACCGCCGATTTGAACCGCCAGTTGTCGGCGCTGGCCGCGGATCAACTCGCGAACCGCAATCGTATTGAAAAGGAGCGATTGGCCATCAGCGGCGAATCAATCAAGGCCCAGATAGCTGTCCAGCAAGCTGAGGTGGACCGGTTGCGCGCCCTGGCCGGCTTGAAACGCCAACAAGTCGATCAGTTGCATGTGCGAGCCGGCCTGGACGGCGTGTTGCAACAAGTTCCCGTGGAAATCGGACAGCAGGTAACTGCGGGGACAAACCTCGCGCGCGTGGCAGAACCCCGGAAATTGAAAGCGGAGTTGAAGATTGCGGAAACACAGGCCAAGGATGTGCAAGTCGGGCAATTGGCATCGATCGATACGCGTAATGGCATCATTTCCGGTCACGTCATACGGATTGATCCGGCGGTTGTGGCGGGAACGGTGACGGTGGATGTGAAACTGGAAGGAGCTCTGCCCGATGGAGCGCGGCCGGATTTGAGCGTGGAAGGGACGATTGAGCTCGAACGGCTTGCGGAGGTCCTCTATGTCGGCCGGCCCGTACAGGGACAAGCCTTCAGCACGGTGGGACTTTTCAAGCTGGTTGAAGATGGCAAGGAAGCGATTCGCGTACCGGTCAAGCTGGGACGCAGTTCGGTCAACACGATCGAAATCGTTGAGGGGTTGCAAGTAGGTGACTCGGTGATTCTCTCCGACATGTCCGCCCAGGACCGGTCGGACCGGATCCGCTTGAATTGAAGATGCGGTTGTCAGTTCTCAGTTGCCAGTGAAAGGCAAATTGCTATCAGCTCTTTACTGACAACTGGGAACCGGTCACTGGCAACTGCTTTCGGCAACTGAGAACTTCTTCCTGAGGAGAATACATGATCGCCAACAACGTTTTGATTAAGCTGGAAGGTGTCACAAAAGTATTCTTCACCGACGAGGTGGAAACGCATGCCTTGTCGGGGATCCATCTCGACATCCATTCGGGCGAGTACGTTGCGATTGCCGGCCCGTCGGGGTGTGGCAAGTCCACTTTGCTGTCGATCCTGGGGCTGCTCGACACTCCCACGGAAGGTCATTACACCTTGAACGCCACGCCGGTCGAAGCACTGAAGCCTTCGGAGCGGGCCCGCATCCGCAACCAGGAAGTGGGTTTCATTTTCCAGAGTTTCAATCTGATTGGCGACCTGACCGTGTACGAAAACGTGGAATTGCCGCTGACTTATCGGGGAATGCGGGCCGTGGAGCGGCGGGAACGCGCAAAGGAAGCACTCGAGAAGGTGGGGATGGGTCACCGGTCCAAGCACCTGCCGAGCCAGTTGTCGGGTGGGCAACAGCAACGCGTCGCTGTGGCGCGCGCGTTGGTGGGTCGTCCCTCCATCCTGCTGGCGGACGAACCGACCGGAAACCTGGATTCGAAGAACGGCGAAGCCGTCATGGAACTATTGCGGCAACTGCACCGGGACGGGGCGACGATCTGCATGGTGACACACGACGCGCGCTTTGCCGCCCATGCCGACCGCTCCGTACACCTGTTTGACGGCCGCGTGGTGGAAGAAAGCATGGAAGCCGAATCAGTTTGAATTGCAGAATTCAGTTCTCAGTTCTCAGAATTAAATTCTCAGTTGCCAGTAAGAACCTTTAGCCCGGAAGAATGACCCTGACAGATGCAAACAGAGAAGATGTTTTAAAGTGCATCCTTCGTTTCAAGACATAGAGTCGGCCGACAGCTAACAAGGGTTTACTGGCAACTGAGAACTGACAACTGACTGCAGACCACTTCTCGAGGCAAGCCCGATGGATTCAATCCTGGCCGACATCCGGTACAGCCTGCGTCTGTTGTTCAAACACCCCGGCTTCACGGCCGTCGCCATTGCCACGCTGGCGCTGGGCATCGGAATCAACACCAGCATCTTCACTGTGTTCAACGCCCTTGCATTGCGCCCGCTTCCCGCGAAGGATCCCGGTAGTGTAGTGAGAATCTACGAGTCATTCGAGGATGGACCCCGATATGGATCCGCCTCCTACCCGGACTTCATGGATTTCCGCGAACAAAACAATGTTCTCTCAGGGCTGGTTGCTTACACAGGAGCGGCGCTGCGGCTGGGCGAGAGCAGTGATCCCAACACCCCCACCGAATCGTTTCAGGGCACACTCGTCTCGGGAAATTTCTTTTCCGTCCTTGGAGTTGACGCGGTTGTTGGTCGAACTTTCATTCCGGAAGAGGATAAGACACCCGGTTCGCATCCCGTGACGGTTTTGAGCTATGGTTTATGGCAAAGGAGGTTCGGTTCAGATCCCGGGGTGGTGGGAAAAACGCTGATTCTGAATTTCCATCCGTACACCGTGGTCGGGGTAGCTCCCAAGTGGTTCACCGGCTTGGAACCGACGGCCACGGATCTATGGATACCCCTGATGATGGAGGCTGAGGCGGTGCCCGGCGGCAACATCCTCAATAATCGCAATACCCATCGGCTCAAACTGGTGGGCCGGTTGAAACCCGGGGTGAGCCTGAAGCAGGCTGAAGCCCAAATTTCAACCCTTGCCGCCCAACTCGATCGAACCGATGGCCAGCCTGTTGCCAAGACCAGAAAAGTCAGCGCGACGATCACCCCGAGCTCATTTCTGGATCCTACTGACCAAGCGAATGTTATTCCGGTCGCCATCCTTATGATGACTGCCGTCGGACTGGTCCTCCTCATCGCCTGTGCCAATCTCGCCAATCTGTTACTTTCGCGGGCCGCCTCACGGCAAAAAGAGATTGGAATCCGGCTGTCCTTGGGGGCCACCCGGGGCCGGCTGATCCGACAACTTTTGACCGAGAGCACCCTGCTTTCTCTGGGCGGGGGAATCACCGGACTTCTCCTTACTTTCTGGATTACGGACCTGCTCCTCAGGTTCGTCCATCCTCCGGGGGAGCTACCGCTCGCCATCAATGTGAGCCCCGATGTCAATGTCTTCGTATACGCCCTGTTAATCTCCCTTGCGGCCGGAGTTGCGTTTGGCCTGCTCCCGTCCATGCAATCCACGAAGCTGAACCTCACATCGGCCTTAAAGGATGAAGGCACCCCCTTCGGACAACGGATCAGCCGCTCTCGACTGCGAAGTCTACTGGTGGGAGCACAGGTCGCGGTCTCCCTGGTCTTGTTGATCGGTGCCGGCTTGCTGGTGCGAGCGCTTCACAATGCCCAAACGACCGACCCGGGATTTGCCATGAAGGATGTCTTCGTTCTGTCCCCCGATCTGCGACTGCATGGCTACACCCCGGTCCGTGCTGCCGAATTTGACCGGGAACTTGTGGACAAGCTCCAATCCCTGCCGGGAGTCGAGTCCGTGGGGATGGCCTGGGTCATCCCCCTGGGCTCATCATTCTCCGATACCAATGTGGAGATCGAAGGCCACGAGACTCCTCCCGGGAAAAAATCGCCCATGGCCAATGTCAATTTTGTTTCCGGAAAATATTTTGATGCACTGGGCATTTCGATGGTTCATGGCCGAACTTTCACCGAACAGGAGATGGCGAAGGATTCGAAGGTTGCCCTTGTCAATGAATCGTTTGCACGACGCTTTTGGCCGGGAGAAGATCCCATTGGAAAACGGTTCAATTACGGCATTGAAATTGTTGGGGTCGTGAAGGACACCCGGAGCGTTTATCTCTGGTCATCGAGCGAGCCCATCGCGTATCGAACGGTCGAGCCGGATTTCCAGCCGGACATGAAATTCTTCGTTCGAACTGACGGCAACTCAAAATACCTCTCGACGACGTTACCGGGGATTGTCGGAAGCATCGACGGCAGCGTACAGACTAATGTCAAAACGCTGGAAGATAATCTTCAGGGATGGCTGTGGCCCTCCCGCATGGGAGCGATGCTCTCCGCTGCACTCGGCCTGCTGGCCCTCTTGCTGGCCTCGGTGGGCATTTACGGCGTGACCGCTTACGCGGTCAGCCAGCGGACCCACGAGATTGGCATTCGCCTGGCGCTGGGTGCGGAGCGGCGCGCTGTGCTTCACCTGGTTTTGAGGCAGGGAATGCGCCCGGTCATCGCAGGGATTGCCGCCGGCCTGGTGATTTCCATTGCGGCGACGAACCTGCTGGCAAAGTTCCTCTATGGGTTGAGCGCCGTTGATGTGGTGACGTTTGCCCTCGTGTCGGCGATTCTCGCGGCCGTGGCCGCGCTGGCGAATTACCTCCCTGCGCGTCGTGCGGCAAGAGTCAATCCGATGGTGGCGTTGCATTATGAGTAGATTGCGGATTTCGGATTGCGGATTTCGGATTACTCAACCCCAGCCGAGGGAATCTATCGCCCATCATTGCGGCATCCGAAATCCGCAATCCACAATCTGAAATTGGATTGGAACGTGGAGGGCATGAGAGATGCCCCTTCCACTCTTGATCACAGTGCCAAAACCCGGAGGCAGGCAAGAAACCTGCGCTCCAAACCTGACAAGGAGAATGTAATGAAATCGAAGCTCATCGTCCTCGGCGTGTCAATCTTGACGCTGCTGCTATCGCTCCCCCGGCTCGTCCAGGCCCAGCCGAAGCAGCCCGCCATTGTCGCCTTTGGGAGCGACTCCCCGGAGCGGGGAACCACGCGCGTCGGGTACTGGAACACACAGAAGAACATGGGCACCGGCCAGTTTGCCGTCAATTACGGTCGTCCCGTGTGGAACAAGGATTATGAGGATCCCGCGAAGTTCGATCCCATGACCAAAGGCAAGACATGGCGGATGGGGAGCAACTTCTGGACGGTGCTCGACACGGATATGCCCCTCAAGATTTCCGGGAAGACCGTCCCCGCGGGGCTCTGGTATCTCGGCCTGCATCGGTCTGAGGACGGTAAGCAATGGAGTCTTGCGTTTATCGACCCGGTCAAGGCCCGGCGTGAACACGTTGATGCTTCGGAAATCGGCCGGGCGCCCACTGAATTCATGGTGCCGGTGACCATGGACCCTCCCGGCGATCTGAAAGAAAAGCTTGCAATCGACCTGGTTTTCAAGCGGCCCGATATTCAAAATGTCACTCTCAAAATTGCCTGGGGCACGCTCCGATTGAGCGCTCCGATCATCGTGCCGGTCCCAACCGGGAGCTAGATTACGAAGGCTGGGTTCGTGCTGAAACCTTGAATGAGGTGTCAGGTGCCGGGTGTCAGGTGTCAGAGTTCAAAGACATCACAGAATCTCGATGCTGCTTTTCTGATTACTGATTCGCTCGGCGGTTGGCAAAGACTATTGCATTAATCTGCCTGACACCCGACACCTGACACCTTTTTGACATGGATTGAAAAATGGAAACCCTGTTTCAGGATCTTCGCTTCAGTCTTCGGATTCTGCTGAAGAATCCCGGCTTCACCCTGGTGGCGGTGCTGACCCTGGCCCTTGGCATCGGGGCCAACACCGCCATTTTCAGTGTTGTCAATGCGGTGCTGCTCCGGACTCTCCCCGTCCCCCGTCCCCAGGAGTTGGTTGTTCTTGGAAACCCGGATGCCCATGGGATGAGTAATGGGAGCAGTTCGGGCGACCGGGACATTTTCTCCTATCACGAATTCGAACAGCTTCGCGATCAGAACCGGGTCTTCTCGAGCATCTTTGCTGCAGCGAGCTCCGTGAACTCCATGGACGGCTACTTCGACGAGACCGGGACGAGCGAACCTGCCGAGCCTGTCAAGGCCAGCCTTGTCAGTGGCGCTTTTTTCTCTGTGCTGGGTGCCAAGCCCATTCTCGGCCGGACCTTTACACAGGAAGTCGACAGGGTCCCGGGAGTGAACCCGGTGGCAGTCATCAGCTATGATTTTTGGAGACGGCGGTATAGCCGGGATCCTTCCGTACTGGGACGCACGGTCCGACTTCGTCAAACCACTTTTGAGATCATCGGGGTCACAGGTCCCGGATTTTTTGGTGAAACGGTCGGTGAATCGCCGGATTTGTGGGTGCCCTTGTCGATGCAAATGGCCGTGATCCCTGGAAAAAATCTCCTGGTCGATCCAAACAGCATCATGGAGAGAACCATCTGGATACAAATCATGGGGCGGCTAAGACCCGGGGTGAGTTTGGAACAAGCCAAGGCGAGCATCAACGTGACGTTTCAGCAGATGCTTCAAACGGATGCCAGTCCGAGCCTGACGGCAGACCAGCACAAGGAGTGGATGGATCAACGAATTGCCCCGACGAGCGCCGCGAAAGGCGCATCGACGCTGCGGGGACGCTTTACCGATCCCCTCCGGATTTTGATGGGATTGGTCGGACTCGTGCTTCTGATTGCCTGTGCCAATGTAGCCAACCTCCTGCTCTCGCGCGCGACCATGCGTCAGAAGGAAATTGCTATGCGGCTTGCATTGGGTGCCCGGCCCTCCCGCCTGGTGCGACAGCTCCTGACCGAGAGTCTCCTGCTCGCGTTGGTGGGCGGAGGCGTCGGCCTTGTTCTCGCGCAATGGGCAAACAGTTTGCTGGTGCGCCTGGCGTCCGGCGGGCCGGACCTGATCTCGGTTGATCTTCATCCCGATGCTCGCATCCTGGGATTCACGCTTGCCCTCTCCATCCTCACCGGGGTCATGTTCGGATTGATCCCCTCGCTTCACTCGGCTCGGTTCGATTTGAACTCCATCCTCAAAGGCAGCGGCCGGGGTGCCACCGCTGACCGCGGCCGCAACCCCATCTCCAGAATGCCCGTGGGCAAGATCCTGGTCGTGGCGCAAGTGACCATATCTCTGCTGCTGCTGGTGGTGGCGGGACTTTTCGTGCGGAGTTTTCAAAAACTCGTGAACGTCGACCTCGGTTATAAACCTGACCGGTTCTTGTTGTTCCGAATCAACCCGCTTCAAAGCGGTTACCAAGGCGCCGCCCTGCTTCAGTTTCACCGGACCCTGCTGGAAAAAATCGCAGCAATTCCCGGCGTGCAGGGGGTGACCCTTTCGGAAAATGGTTTGTTCAGCCACACCGAGTCCGCCGACCCCATCTGGGTGGAGGGCTACACGCCGAAGACAGGCCCCGACAAGCATGCGCGATTCGATCAGGTGGGTCCCCGCTATTTTTCGACGGTGGGCATCCCTGTGGTAGTGGGTCGTGATGTTGATCCGCACGATGGCGGAAATGGTCCGCGGGTCGGCTGGATCAATCAGACCATGGCCCGATTCTATTTTCCAAATACGAATCCGCTGGGAAAACATGTCCGTGACGAGTATCCCGACAACCCCGGGGAATTTGAAATCGTGGGGGTCGTCGCCGATGCGAAGTACAACAGCCTTCGGGAAAAGACGCCGCGACGGTTCTATGTCCCCTTTTTCCATCCGATCACCGAGGTGGCCGCCGCTAACTTCGAGATTCGCACCCGGGCAGAACCGGCGGCAGTCGCGGCTTCGCTCCGCGATCTGGTAAAGTCGTTGGATCGATCCCTCCCCACGCTGCATGTCCATACAATGACGGAACTGGTCGACCAATCGTTGGCGCGGGAGCGCCTGATCACCAGTCTATCCGGATTATTTGGGACCCTGGCGGTGTTGCTCGCTTCCATTGGGCTTTACGCCGTCATGGCGTTTGCGGTGGCTCGAAGAACGAATGAGATCGGCATCCGCATGGCCCTGGGAGCGCAGCGCCGAAACGTCCTGGGGATTGTCATGCGGGAAACCTTGGTGCTGGTCCTGCTCGGGATCGGCATCGGACTGCCCGTGGTCTTTGCCACCACACGCCTGCTTTCACAACTGCTCTTTGGGCTGACGCCCGTCGACCCCGCCACAATCTTGATGGCCACGGTGGGGATGATTTCAGTCGCTGCCCTGGCAGCCTATCTCCCGGCCCATCGGGCAAGCCGGGTGGATCCCATGGTGGCATTGCGATATGAGTAGGTGTCAGGGATCGGGTGTTAGGTGTCAGTTTGCCGGACTGGGGAATCCAAGAACACTTGCGACCGAAGCCAGAGGACAGAAGTCAGAAGAATCAAGAACCAATCGCTTACGTCGCTGACTCTCCACCCTGACACCTGACACCCGACACCTGGCACCTTAAGGAACATCGATGGAAACATTATTTCAAGATCTCCGGCACGGCCTTCGTTTACTGACGAAATCGCCCGGGTTCACCGTGGTCGCGGTGCTGACGCTCGCCCTGGGAATCGGCGCCAATACGGCCATTTTTAGCCTTGTCAATGCGTTCCTCCTGAAGCCCCTCGCATTCCCCCAGGAAAGTCAACTGATGGTCCTCACCGGCCAAACCCGCCAGGAGAAGCGAACCGGAATCTCCTATCCGGATTTTGAGGATTGGCGGAGGCAAAGCGGGTCTTTCTCCGCCCTTTCCACATGGATGACACAGAGTGTGAATCTGACCGGGGTGGAAGAGCCGCAGCGTGTGCGCGGCGGATTTGTCTCCGCCAATTTCTTCGATGTGTTGGGCATTAAGCCCGCGCAGGGCCGCGCCTTCCTCCCGGGAGAAGATCAGCCGGAGGGGGCGCGCGTCGTAGTGGTGAATTACGGCCTGTGGCAAACGCGCTTTGGGGCCGATCCGGGGTTTGTCGGAAAACAACTCACTCTCAATGGCGCAGTGTTTACGGTGGTGGGAATCCTCCCGCCATCCTTCGAGTTTCCGTTGGACAAGGATCGGGATGAAATCTGGATGCCCGTGTCCAGCTATCCCGACTTTTCTCGAGATCGCAGTGTCTCTAATCTCGTGGCGATCGGCCGCCTGAACCCAGCCACCACCCTTAGCCGGGCACAGGCGGAGATGAATACCATCGCGCAACGACTTGCGCAGGAGTACCCGGATATAGACGGGCAGCGCGGTGTGGTGGTCGCGCCCTTGCACGAAGTGGCTGTGGAAGAGGTGCGAACCTCCCTCCTGGTGCTGTTCGCCGCCGTGGGCTTTGTCCTGCTGATCGCGTGCGCCAATGTGTCAAACCTGATGCTTGCCCGAGCGTCCGGGAGACGGAAGGAACTAGCTCTGCGTTCCGCCCTGGGCGCCAGCCGTGGTCGATTGATCCTGCAGATGATCACGGAAAGCGCCCTGTTGTGGCTGGCAGGAGGGGCACTCGGCCTCCTGGTGGGCGATTGGGCTCTACAGGCTATTCAGGCGTCGGCGCCCTTGGCTTTTCCCCCCGGCCTTGTCCCTCGCCTGGACGGAGTGGTCTTCGGGTTTACATTGTTGGTGGCGGTCGTGACCGGATTCCTTTCGGCGCTTGCTCCCGCGCTTCAGTTCTCCCGGCCGGATTTGAACAACACCCTCAAAGAGGGTGGGAGAATCTCAGGCGAAGGATCAGGTCAAGGATGGTCGCAGAAGCTGCTCCTGGTATCGCAGGTCGCACTTTCGTTGGTGCTTCTGGCCGGCGCAGGCCTGATGCTGAAGACGGTCCTCCGGCTCTCGGACATCAGTCCGGGGTTTCGCCCGGAGGATCTTCTGACCCTGGAGTACCGTCTACCTGACACGAAATACCCCGAGCCCGCACAACAATGGAATTTCCACCGTGAGGTGGTCGACCGCGTGAGCGGGCTTTCGGGTGTGCGGTCGGCCTCGGTCTCCCTGGGAATCCCATTCAGTGGAAACATCGGCTCGGATCCGATGGTTTTGCTGGATCGCCCGGAACCTCCTCCAGGGGAAGAACCGATCGCGGAAACCAACCTGGTCGATACCCATTACTTCAAAACCATGGAAATCCCGCTCCTCGAAGGACGGTTGTTCTCCGACCAGGATCGGGCCGGAACACCTCGCGTCGCGATCATCAACCAGAACATGGCGCGGCGCTATTGGCCGGGACGTGATCCGTTGGGAAGCCAAATCCGGGTGCGCGATGAGTTGGCGCTCGTGGGGAGTGGACCGTCGACGATCATCGGCGTCGCCGGCAACGTGAAGCAGGAGGACCTGGAGGACCCGGCAAGCGCGCAAATCTATTTTGCCTTCCAACAGAACCCGTTCAAGTTCGCCACCCTGACCGTTCGGACACAGGGCGATCCCATGCTGTTTGCCAACACAGTTCGTCGGGCGGTGTGGTCAGTGGACAAGGACCAGCCCATGTGGAAGGTACGTTCCCTCGAATCGATGCTTGACCGCTCTCTTCGCGCGCGGCGGTACTTGATGTTCTTGCTCGGTATTTACGCAACCCTGGCGCTTGGGTTGGCAACGCTCGGGATTTACGGAGTACTTTCTTACGCGGTGAACCAGCGCTTCCAGGAAATCGGCGTGCGGATGGCTTTGGGGGCACAAACCGGAGATGTATTTCGTCTGGTCATTCGAGAGGGGATGCAATTGGTGCTTGCCGGCCTGGGGATCGGACTCGCCGGCGCCTTTGCTCTGACGCGATTGATGGCAGGATTGTTGTTCGGGGTGACGCCCACCGACCCATCAACGATGGCCGCCGTGTCAGCACTTCTGACGGGAGTGGCATTCCTGGGATGCTATTTGCCGGCGCGCCGGGCAACCCGCGTCGATCCGATGGCCGCACTGAGATGCGAGTAGGTGTCAGGTGCCGGGTGTCAGGTGTCGGGTGCCAGAAAACCGAATTACTCTGTTCTTTTACTTGTCTGCCGTTACCTCAAAGGACAGGCATTCCAAGAACTGTGGGACTCTTCGCCCTGGCACCTGACACCCGACACCTGATACCTTATCGAAAAAAGGAAAAATGAACATCTCGACGACAATGAATCCCAATCGCACTAAACCCAAAGCTCTGATTGCCGACGACCAGACTGATGTCCTGGAAGCACTGCGGCTTTTGTTAAAGGGGGAAGGGTTTCACACGGAAACAGTCACTTCGCCCGCAGCGGTCATGACGGCCCTTCAAGACCAGAATTTTGACATCCTCCTGATGGATCTCAACTATGCCCGCGACACGACTTCCGGACAGGAAGGATTGAACCTGCTTTCCCAGATTCGCGAACTCGATGCCACCCTTCCGGTCGTCGTGATGACCGCCTGGGGGACCATTGAGTTGGCGGTCGAAGCCATGCATCAAGGGGTTCAGGACTTTGTCCAAAAGCCCTGGGAAAACGAACGCCTGATGAGCATTCTTCGGACCCAGGTTGATCTCGGACGGTCGCGCCGCAAGCTACTTCACCTGAAAACTGCAACTAAGAGTCTGGGCGAAAAAATCCGGGAGGTCTCCGAACTCAAACCCCTCATGGAGATTGTCTCTGCACACCTTCAAAGCGCTTTGGAGAGCGAGTCCATTGTGGTCTTCACACGCGCGCCCCATGAGCCAGCCTTCACGGTGGCTTCTTCCGTAGGTTTTCCGGAGGACGATATCGGCCGCTTAAGATTTGACCTCAGCAGCCCGATCTTTGAGCTCCTCGAGGACCTGGTCCGGGTCGAAGGACAGGACTTCCCTTCCCACGAGAAATCCAAGCTGGAAGAGATGAAGGCCGCCCTCCTTGTCCCGGTTCGAATGGAAGGGACCCTCGTGGCTTTCCTTACCGTGGGATGTAAGAGAACGGGCCAGAGATACGATGAGCAGGACAGCAAGTTTTTGTCCACCATCGCAGGGCAAGTCGCCGCGGCCGTCAACCACTTGCGCTGGCAGGAGCAGGAGCGAGAGTTCAAGGAAGCCCGGGAGATCCAGCAGGGGTTGTTGCCCAAGGAGATCCCTCAGATCGCGGGATTTGAAATATCCGGGGCGTGGCAGCCCGCGCGCGCGGTGGGGGGAGATTATTATGATGTTTTCAAACTCAGCGACACGCAGATCGCCCTCTGCATCGCCGACGTGGTGGGTAAGGGAATGCCTGCGGCCTTGCTGATGTCCAATGTCCAGGCCGCTGTCAAAGCCTTTGCTTCGGAATTTGTTTCACCGAAGGAATTGTGCGCCAAGGTGAATCGCGTGATCAGCGGCAATATCGCCCCGGAGAGGTTTATCACGTCTTTTTACTGCGTCCTATATGCCCGGTCAAAGAAACTCGTATATACCAATGCGGGACACAACGCCCCGATGCTGGTGCGTCGCGACGGCTCGCTTTCCCGTCTGACCAGAGGGGGCGCGGTGCTGGGGGTGTTTCGCGATGGCCACTACCAGGAGGCGGAGGTGGAGTTGATCTCCGGCGATCGCCTCATTTTGTTCACCGATGGGGTGACCGAATTGACCAACCCGGAGGGTGACGAATTCGGAGAAGATCGGCTCATTGAACTGGTGCGTGCAAATCTTCATTTGGGCGCCGATGAGCTGCAGCAGAAGGTAATGAACGCCATCGTGGAATTCAGCGGCGGAGAATTTCAAGACGATGCCACCATGCTGGTGCTGGCGGTGGAGTGAGGAGCAGCTGTCAGTGGTCAGCAACCGGCCGTAACCGATCAGCTATCGGCTGTCAGGTATGAGTAGAGCAAAACATGTCAAAAGACTTAATCACTTCGTTGATCTGATCATCTCAATCTGATGCTATCTGAGAGTCAAATGCTGACAGCTTATTACTCGCAACCGACCACTGACCACTGGCCACTGACAACTTTCTGGAGACGATGATGGAAACATTATTCCAGGACCTTCGCTACGGCATCCGAATGCTGTTCAAGAACCCGGGGTTCGCTGCGGTGGCCGTGTTGACCCTGGCGCTCGGGATCGGCGCCAACACGGCGATCTTTTCTCTCACCGACCAGGTTCTTCTCCGTCTTCTCCCCGTCGTGCGTCCAAAGGAGCTCGTTATCCTGCGCTCGCCTGGTCCCAATCCGGGACATACCTGGACCGACGGGGATGATTCCGCCTCCTTCTCGTATCCCCTTTACAAGGACCTGCGCGGACGAAACACGGTGCTCGCCGGGCTTCTGGCGCGCTTCCCGACCGCATTGAACGTCACGGGAGGGGGACAAACAGAGCGTGCGAATGGCGAGCTGGTGTCAGGAAACTACTTTGAAGTGCTCGGGGTGCACCCGGCGCTGGGCCGCGTCCTGACTCCGGAGGACGAAGGCGCGCCGGGGGCGAATCCGGTGGTGGTGCTGAGTTACAGCTACTGGACACGCCGATTCGGAAGCGATCCCGGCATACTGAACAAACCCCTGAATGTGAATGGAACCCCGCTCACCGTGGTCGGTGTGTCCCACTCCGGCTTTACTGGAATTCAAATCGGTCAGCTGCCGGACATATTTGTCCCGATCACGATGAAAGCCCGGATGACACCCAACTGGGACGGCCTGAATGATCTCAAGGATCATTGGGTTGCGATCATCGGTCGAACGAGGGCGGGGATGACGCGGACGCAATCGGAAGCGGGTCTGTTGCCGGTTTATCGATCGATTCTTGAAACCGAGTCGTCCCAAATGGGCCTGTCCGTGGCCACGCGGGGCCGATTCCTCCAAAAGCAGATCCTGTTGGACGAAGGTTCCCACGGAAGACGCATCTTGCAACACGACGCCCAGCGGCCTCTGCTCGTCTTGATGGCGATGGTTGGACTGGTCCTGGTGATCGCCTGCGCCAACCTTGCAAACCTCCAGCTGGCGCACGGCCTGGCGCGGCAGCGCGAGGTCGCCGTGCGGGCGGCCCTGGGCGCTGGACGGCTTCGTATGGTCCGTCAACTGTTGACGGAGAGTGTGCTGCTGGCGCTCGCCGGCGGCGCCACGGGTCTGCTGGTCGCTTCATGGATGCTTGAAGTGCTCCTCGGGGCCCTTCCGGGGAGCGTGGGGGCGGTCGGGCTTGTGGCACGACTTGACATCCGAGTCATATCGTTTGCGCTGGCGCTCACCGGGTTAACGTCCATTCTGTTCGGTCTGATCCCTGCCCTGCGGGCGACACGAGTCGATTTGCAGACCACCCTCAAAGGACAAGGAGAGAGCATTTCCAGCAGCTTGTCCCACGTGCGCTTGAGGAAGGGATTGATCGTTTCGCAAGTGGCGCTCACCGCCGTGCTGCTCGTCATCGCCGGACTGTTTACCCGAAGCCTTGAAAACCTGAAACGGTTGTCTCCGGGCGTGCGCATCGACCACGTCATCCAATTTTCCATCGCGCCCGAACTCAACGGCTATTCTCCCACGCAGTCTCTGGCTCTATTGGATCGCATCCGGCAAGGCATCACCCCTCTGCCCGGGGTGCGCTCGGCCAGCGCAGCGGAGATCCCCGTGTTCGATAACAGCGATGCGGGGTCCAACATCACGGTGCCCGGGTATGCGCCCCATGAAGAGGAGAACATGCATGTCTTAAAGAACGGCGTGGGTCCCGATTACCTCGCGACGATGGGCACCCCTCTGATTGCAGGCCGTGAGTTCAATGAAAGCGACACGGTAGACGCCCCCAAGGTCGCCATTATTAACGAGACGATGGCTCATCGGTTCTTTGCCGGCCGCAATCCCGTCGGCAGCCGGTTCGCCTTTGGGGCCGGCCGCAACATCCCTCCGGAGATCGAGATTGTCGGCCTGGTGAAAGACAGCAAGCACAACAACCTGCGGGATGAAATCCATCCGTTTGTGTATCTTCCCTATAAGCAGGACACGAAGTTGGGACAACTCACGTTCTATGTGCGGACGGCACAGGAGCCGACGACAATGATGACAACCCTGCGCGGCGCCGTTGAACGCCTCGAACCGAATCTGCCGCTGTACAGCCTCAAGACACTTCAAGACCAGGTCGACGAGTCGATCTTCAGCGAGCGGCTGTTAACATTTCTTTCTTTGTGCTTTGGGGTTCTGGCCGCTCTGCTGGCGGCCGTGGGATTGTATGGGGTCATGACCTACGCGGTAACGCGGCGTACCCGCGAGATCGGCATGCGCGTCGCACTCGGCGCCACTCGCGAAAATGTGGCTTGGTTGATCTTGCATGAGGTGGGGCGCATGGCGGTCGTGGGACTTGCCGCCGGCCTGGCCGTGGCGTTTGCCGTCGGCCGGTTCATCGAGTCGCAGTTGTTTGGCATCCACGCCAGCGACCCTCTGGTCTTCATCTCCGCGACAGTGCTGCTCGCGGCCGTGGCCTTGCTGGCCGGCTATGTGCCCGCACACCGGGCCACAAGGGTCGATCCCATTGTGGCCTTGAGATGCGAGTAGGTGTCGGGTGTCGGCAAGCAGCCGTCAGCATTCAGCTATCAGCCATCAGGTGAAATTGGATTCATATGATTGGACTCAACGAGCTGTTCTCGTCTTTTGACATCTTTCACTCTAATCATAGCTGCCTGCTGATAGCTGATCGCTAACGGCTAATCACTGACAACTGAGAACTGACAACTGCTTGCTGACACCTGGCACCCGACACCTTCTGGAGGTTAAGATGGAAACCATATTCCAGGATCTTCGCTACGGCTTCCGGATGCTGCTGAAGAATCCCGGCTTCACCGCTGTGGGCATTTTGACGCTGGCGCTTGGGATTGGCGCCAACACGGCAATCTTCAGTGTCGCGGATGCATTCCTGCTGAAGCCGCTTTCGATCCCCAACGAAAATCGCCTGGTGGTCGCTCTTGAAGTGGGGCCGAATCAGAGAGGCGATGATACCTCCAGTGTCTCTCCTGCCAACTTTGAGGACTGGAAGAGGCAGGCCAAAGCCTACGAAGCCATGGCCGCTTATGATTGGGCGAATGTCAATCTGACCGGTCAGGGGGAGCCCGAGAAGGTCCAGGGATTCGAAGTCACCTCAAATTTCTTCGGGGTCGTGGGTATCCAGCCCACTCTGGGCCGGGTTTTCCTTCCCGAGGAGGAAAACCGCGGACATGAACAGGTGGTGATTCTCAGTCATGGCCTGTGGCAACGCCGGTATGCTTCAGACGCCAACATTGTTGGTAAGAACGTGACGGTTGACGGAAGCACCTTTGAGGTCGTCGGAGTCATGCCCGCGGGGTTCAACTTCCCCACCACCGCGGAGTTGTGGATGCCGCTCGCACTGGACTCAGCGGCCCGCAGCGTTCGAAACTCACACTACCTGTTTGCCCTAGGTCTGCTCAAACCCGGGATGTCCACCTCCTCCGCACGAGCCGAATTGAAGACGCTTGCAGCGCAGTTGGCCCAGGCTTACCCGACCACCAACAAGGGTTGGTCAGTTCGTGTCACGTCCATGCGGGATTTTGTGACCCAGGACTTAACGCGCCAGTACACCCTGATGTCCGTGGTGGCAGTCGCCTTTGTGCTCCTGATCGCCTGTGCCAACGTCGCCAATCTCCAGTTCGCCCGGGCCACGAGCCGCCAGAGAGAGATGGCCGTGCGGGTGTCCCTGGGCGCAGGCCGCTGGCGGATCATGCGGCAGCTCTTGACAGAAAGCATTGCGGTGTCCTTGCTGGGAGCGGCACTCAGCTTGCTTTGGGCCCAATGGGCCATCGAACTTATCCTGGCACACATGCCTCCGGAGACCGCCAAATTTATCCCCGCCTGGAATCATATCCGCCTGGATTACCGGGCCTTCTTATACACTTTGACCCTGGCCCTGCTGACCGGGATCCTCTCCGGGTTGATCCCTGCTTTTCAGAGCTCAAAGCCGGACCTGAACGAAGCCCTAAAGGAAGGCGGGCGCAGTGCATCGGCCGGCCAATCGAAACATCGTCTGCGAAGTTTCCTGGTCATGGCTGAAGTGGCGTTGGCCCTGATTCTGTTGGTGGGATCCGGATTGATGGTGAAGAGCTTTAGAGCCCTGCTGAATCTGAACCAGGGACTTGACCCGAACAATGTCCTCACCCTCCGCGTCAATCTCCCCCCGGGCAAGTACAAGACGCCGCCGCAAAGGGCGGCCTTCTATGACCAGGTGCTGCAGAATCTGAAAATGATCCCCGGATTCGAAGCTGCTGCCACTGCAACCAATATCCCCTATGGGGATTATGGGAGCAACGCGCTCATCAGCGTGGAGGGCAAGCCCTCAGTGAATTCCTCGGACCTCCGCTCGGCCACGAACCAGGTCATTAGCCCCGACTATTTTCGAATGATGCACATTCCGCTGCGAGCAGGGCGCGAGCTCACCGGCCAGGACGGGAAAGATTCTCCACCCGTGGCGGTGGTGAGCGAGTTGCTGGCGCGCCGGAACTGGCCCAATCAAGACCCGATCGGCAAACGAGTGAAGTTGGGGCTCGAAAACAGCAGCTACCCCTGGATGACCGTGGTGGGCGTGGTCGGCGACGTCAAATATGACTGGAGCGAGCGGGATCCGAAACCCGCCCTCTATCATCCATTTCAACAAGCTCCCTCGCTGAACTCTTACGTGGCGATCCGCTCCCAGGGTGATCCCAGGCAGTTCATCTCGGCGGTGCGAGACGCGATTGCCCGGGTCGATCCCCAACAACCCCTCTCCGACATTAAAACGTTGGACAAGGTGATCTCAGATTCCACGGTCGGCATTGCCTATGTTGCCGTCATCATGAGCGTCCTGGCAGTCATCGCGTTGATTCTTTCGACCGTGGGCGTCTTCGGGGTGGTGTCTTATCAGGTGACGGAGCGAATCCATGAAATCGGAATCCGCATGGCCCTCGGCGCCAACCCGCGCGATGTGCTGGGGATGGTTGTTGCCCGCGGAGCCTGGTTAACATTCGTCGGCTTGGGAGTTGGACTCGTTCTCTCGATCGGCCTGGCGCGCCTGTTGGCCAGCCTGATCTTTGGAATCGAGGCGATGGATTGGCTCACCTTCGGAAGTGTTTCTGTGACACTCGCCCTGGCCGCCCTGCTGGCCAGTTATCTCCCCGCTCGGCGCGCCACCCGGGTGGATCCGGTGGTCGCGCTGCGGCATGAATGACAGTTGCCAGCAAGCAGTTGCCAGTTGTCAGTTCTCAGTTCTCAGTTGACAATCGCAAGAGGTTAGTGCTCAGCTATCAGTTTTCTGCAATCAGCGATCAGCCTTCAGCTGAAATAGGATTCAATGGACCGGGAGTAATGAAACATTCGAATCTCTTGATATGTTTGACCTCAATCATAGCTGACTGCTGAGAGCTGATCGCTGACGGCTGGTTGCTGGCAACTGACAACTGGCAACTATCTTTCAGATCGGAGATTCCTCGATGCCATCCTCTCGCGAGATCGGATATGCTCTGTTGCGAGTGACCTTGGGTGTCCTGTTTGCGACCTACGGGATCGGAAAATTCCGGATGGGGGTCGGCAACTTTGCCGGCATGATGGAAAAAGAGTTCACCGGGAAACTCCCGATGGTCATGGTCTCGCCGTTCGGTTATCTAGTACCGTTCGCTGAACTGCTGGTCGGTGTCCTGCTGACCTTCGGGCTTTTCACCCTTCTCGCGCTCACCCTGGCCGGGCTGCTCATGATTGCACTGACCTTCGGGATGGCCCTCTTGGGGCAGGCTCCCGTTGTCGCGCAAAACCTCACTTACGTCCTGGCGATTTTTGTTCTTTTGTGGACCGCGGAAAATAATGGATATTCATTGGATCGACTGCGGCAGGGTAGGTAACACTTGTCAGTTGTCAGTTGCCAGAAATAAGTTGCCAGGTCTCACTTGCCATCAAGGAGCTGTCAGCGATCGGCCATCAGCAGTCAGCTATGATTAGAGTGAGACACATCAAACAATATGAGGACTTCATTGATTCCAGTCACTTGAATCCGATTCCAGCTTATGGCTGATAGCTGAATGCTGACAGCTCTTTACTGGCAACTGACAACTGAGAACTGACAACTGTATTTCCAACTTCACCCCCGGGGGAATGATGATCAAACTCGTTGATTTGGAGAAGTTCTACGCTCATGGTGTTTCAAAGACCTTTGTGCTGCGGCGCGTGAGTTTTGATGTCCAGGAGGGAGAGTTCGTATCGATTATGGGCCCGTCGGGTGCAGGCAAATCCACGGTGCTCCATATCCTGGGGATGTACGACAGCGACTGGAGCGGCGAGTTCTATTTCCTCGACCAGCCGATTCACAAACTCGACAGGAAGAAACGGGCGGAATTCAACAAGAAGTATGTCGGCTTCGTTTTTCAAAGCTACCACCTGCTGGACAACCTGACGGTCTATGAAAACCTCGAGATCCCCCTCTCGTACCGGGACGTCAAGAAGAGTCAGCGAGAGAGCATTGTGTGCGATGTCCTGGATCGATTTCAAATTGTGGGCAAGAAGGATCTCTTTCCAAACCAGCTCTCCGGGGGACAGCAGCAGTTGGTGGCCGTCGCCCGAGCCGTGATCGCCAACCCCAAAGTCATTCTCGCCGACGAACCCACGGGGAACCTGCACTCCAGCCAGGGCGAGGAGATCATGGAGCTCTTCAAGAAGCTGAACGCCGAGGGGGCCACCATCATACAGGTCACTCATTCCGACAAGAATGCTTCTTACGGCAGCCGCATCATCAAGCTCCGCGACGGATGGGTCGTGAATGATTAGCGTTCCTGCCCCGGGTGCCACAGGCATCATGCTTGGGTGCCGCAGGCATCGTGCTCTTTACGATGCCTGCGCCAGGTTCCCGATAAGAACACTGGCTGTTCCCGCAACGTCCCTGAAACGACAGATGGGGTGCCGCAGGTATCGTGTTCTTTACGATGCCTGCGCCAGGTTCCCGATGAGATCACGGGCTGTTCCCGCAACGTCCCTGAAACGACAGATGGGTGCCGCAAGTATCGTGCTCTTTACGATGCCTGCGCCAGGTTCCCGATGAGATCACGGGCCGTTCCCGCAACGTCCCTGAAACGACAGATGGGTGCCGCAGGCATCATGCTCTTTACGATGCCTGCGCCAGGTTCCCGATGAGATCACTGGCTGTTCCCGCAACGTCCCTGAAACGACAGATGGGGTGCCGCGGGCATCGTGCTCTTTACGATGCCTGCGCTGGAACCCTGTTCTAGCACGCCCTGATGGCCTCGCCCCGATCCATCGGGGCGGGGGCCTTTACGAGCGGATCGAAGAGATTGAGCTCTGAGCCTCAGCAGTCTTTTCATTCTTCAAATGTCTTGATGTTCGGACCCTGCCGGTTTTATGCTCCCGGCATGCAATTCTTCAAATACTCTTTTATTCTCTCCTTGTCCTCAATTTCCTGATCCCCTTTGAAATACATCTCGATAAACTCGACTTTTAAGATTTCCCGGTAAAACGCGTAAATCACTCTGAGACCGCTCTTTGAACCGCGCCCTTTTAATGCTCTGCAGGCAAATTTCTTCAGCTTGTAAATCTCAACTGCCTCAGTGCCGAATCCTTGGACTCGAAAGACACTTTGGTTGTCAATGTCCTTGAGATGGTAAAGCTCGATGGCGTCCCGCTTCGCGGTCTGCAAGTCAGACTCGAGGGTTCTGAATCTCTTGAGTAATTTCCTGAAGTCCTTTGTGAAGGAAGCCGTCTCGCAGTAGTCAATCCTCGTCGGAGGTTCCATAGTCACGGACTGAAGTGTCAGCAGTTCGATAAAATACCGACTCGTAATCCAACTTTTTTCCTGATTGGGCGCTAATCCAGGGGACATCTTTGTGGGAGAGATCAGAGAGAGCCGTGGCTGTCAGATCCGAAAGGCGCCGCATTTCCCAGTCAATATGCTCCTTTTCCTGGCCGTTTAGAATACTCAAATCGGGCACTGTCGCCGGATTGACCAGGTACTTTGTCTGGGGGTATTGATAAAATTTACTCTTGACCGGTTCCACATCGCCTTTCTTCACGAGTTCGTCAATCAGCTTATCAAAGAGAAGCGGCGTAGGGCCATGTTGGTTCTTCAGGTAGACCAAACCCATTAATTGCTCTTCATGTTTCTCGTAATAATCAAAATCAATGAAATAGAGCAGCTTGTACAGGGCGGTCATACCAATGTTCGGCTTGCCACCGACTTCTTTGAGGATATAGAGCAGGACCTGCTTGAATTTGTCCATCCTCTCCTGCGGGACACTGATTCTGAACTCTTCTCTTCGCTTTCTTGGCTGAATCTTACCTTTCTCAACTCTTACGGTGACATGAGGTTCCTCTTCCCGTATGAAACTTTCAAATGGGATGCCAAAAACCTCCGCCAGTTTCCTTGCCTCCGACAGATTCAACTCCCGCTTACCTTGCTCAATCTGGACATATGTCGGTCGCGACATTCTGACTTCTGACGCCAAATATTCCTGCGTCAGCTTGCGCTTCTCACGCAATTTTCGAATAAATTCTGAGAGCATAATTGTTCACCTGCCTACTATCTGAAGTCCCACGCCAGCTCCGTCTAATTCTCAACTGTTGCAATTATATTCTGTGTCAATATATTTATCAATTATAATGTAAAGAATACGGACAGTCGATCTTGCCTGTGACAGCGCAAAATCATACCCCCGTGATAACGCAAATGTCCCCCATCCCCCATCCCTGAATGGGATGCCTTCAAAAGCCCAGGGTTGCGTTCTGTGCAACCCTGGGTACCGGAGCCTTTATTAATTTAAATTAACAGAGAACAATGGGATCAAGCTGCTCGGAGGTGGGGGAACTCGTAGCGTAGCGCTTCTTGGATTTCCGACTCTGCCCTGCCATAGTCTTCCGCTAGTACTTCAATCGAGTCGCCGGCATGGAATCGTTCTGCTATGACAGCTGTGGAAATACCCGTGCCAACGAGGGTTTACCAAAAGAAATCATGGGGTCAATCACCACGATCTTGGGGTCCTCGGAGAGTTTCCCAAGTCTCAATTTTCTCGTGAAGGGATAGAGGCGTTGGGCAAGGCCGGCCTCGTCACGCTCCACACGTCTGAGATAAGCCTTGATGATCTCCCTCATGGCAAACTGGCCTTTTTGGGAAACGTTGATGAGACGGTCGGATTCCTGGATGAACAGATTTAAGCCATCCGTTTGAAACCACGGCTCAGCCAACGGATGCTCATATTTGGATTTTTCCATCAGGTATTCGATAGCAGACCTGACGTTCTTCAGAGGAACCCGATGGATTTGACGGATCGCATCCAAAACATGCGCTTCTACAAGGTTTATAAACGAGAGCAGGGGAAGAGCTTTATCTGGCAATGATAATACTGGTTTAAAATGCTTCCTTCCCTTCCGAGTGGGATAGTATCTGCCTCCCACCCAGGGACGGAGTGTTGCCAAAGGGATTCCCAAATAATGACCTGCTTCGGCAGTCCCGTAGGACGGGATCTCACGGGGATCCAGGCCGTCGTAGATGGCAAAATTCCTTGCTTTTGAAATGGATCCTGCCATCGGTCGCCACCCCCCGAAGAGACTTCTGCTACAGAGCCGCAAGCGTTACAGTCGATTTCGAGCGCAGATTATCCAATCTGTAGGATTCTGGCATATCCACAGGTCTTTCACAGGCGAATGTCCTGTGAATTCCACTCTTATGCACCAAGAATGATTGATGGAGTGTGAACCCAATTGAATATTCCGCCAATCTTTATGCTGGGAATTGTCGAATGTCGCAGCCTGACCCCAGTTGTTCTGCAATCTTGGCAAATGCTTTGACGAGGAGCCCCAATAACCTGCTTTCCTCCTGAGGCGGCGGTGACCCAACTCCGTAGGAGTGGCATAGTTATAGACCGGCCTGCTTTCTCTTCCGCTTCGGTTGAACCCCGTCAGGGGTGACATCTGAGCTGCTATGCTCATCCACGAAGAGAGATCCATTCTCAAATCTGGGGGGAGGAGGGCTGGTTCGCAGCCCCTATGCCACCCCTGACGGGGTTCAACCCAGAATGAAGAGAAGCAGTCGGGGAAGGCTATAAAGATACCACTCCTACGGAGTTGGGGTAGGACCCATTCAAAATGAACGCGTGTCGGCTGCGAAGGCGGGGGGCGGGCGCGATCGAGCGTGTTATCAGCGCCGCCTGATCAACCGTTTTTACTGGCAAGAAATTTTCTGCGAGCTGCGTTGGCGCCTTTATCTATATAAGTCTCAGGGGCGTCTGAAAAATATTCAACTTTTGCAAATTAGCCCTGTCCAGTTCTGGCTTGTCCAGATTAGGATTAGGGCCGAATAGATGCGACTGTCTGTATCCTGCAGCTTTGCCAACCCCTCCACCGACTGGGTGGTCCGGGTCATTTGGTTGCGGCGAGCGCGGAATCGACGGTCCTGTGTGAATTCAGGGAAGAGCCCCCACCGGGCACAGAGCACCCGGCGTGGCTACCAAGGCTCTGGGAATCGCAACCGTCGGCTGAAATGCGCGTGGCAGCGATGCCAAACTTATCTGTACTCAACTGTGGTTGTCCTCAAAGCTTCCTTGACCTATAAACATTTCCAATTTCTCCCCTAACCAATGCCCATCGACCCCAGTCTAATGAATCGGATGGAAGGGAATGATGCTGCTGCCGTGGCTCAGGTGTTGGCCGGCGATGAGGGTGCCTACCGCATGCTCGTCGAACGGCACAGCCGCAGTATCTTCCGCCTGGCTTATCGCATGACGGCCAATGAACAAGACGCCGAGGACGTGGTTCAGGAAACGTTTCTTCGCGCCTACCGGCAGCTGAAGCGGTTTGAGTCACGGTCCAACTTCGGCACCTGGCTGTATCGTATCGCGGTGAATTGTTCACTGGACCTCATCCGAAAACGACGGCGGCACGACGACCACCCGTCGGAGCCTTCCTCCGAGGAAGAAACCATGTATCAACTGAGGGACGAACGCCCCACACCGGATCGAGTCGTTTTGGGCGGCGAAATACAGAGGAAAGTGAACGCTGTGCTGTCAACCCTTGGCCCCAAAGAGAGGGCCGCCTTCTCGCTGAGGCACTTTGAGGGGATGAGCATTGAAGAAATAGGCCTGGTGTTGGGGGTTCGTCCGAGTGCGATCAAGAACAGCATTTTCCGGGCCGTCCAAAAGCTGCGGCGCGAATTACAACCCGTGGTTCATTTGACTCCATGAAACATCTAACGGAAGAACAACTCATCCTTCATTACTACCGGGACTTGGCCGATACCGCAGCCGTTGAGGCGCACCTGGCACTGTGTGATGAATGCCGTCGCCATCACGAGGATCTGCGGGCCACCCTGGATACGGTGGAAGCGCCCAGCCTTCCGCAGCGATCGGAAAGCTATGGAACGGAGGTATGGACACGCCTTCGACCTCGTCTGGAAAAACCTCCCCGCATGGACTGGATGGTGCTCCTTCAGTCGCGCCGTCTGGTTGCGCTCGGAACCGTCGCCGCACTCGTCGTTGTCGCATTCCTGGCCGGTCGATTCTGGCCAAGACCGGAAGTGTCCCCGCCTCAGGTCATCTCAGCGAAAGCGCAGGACCGGATTTTCCTCCTGGCGGTCGGTGAACACCTGGACCGTTCGCAAAGGGTGCTGCTGGAACTGTTGAATACCCCATCGGATGAACCGGTGAATATCACTGCCGAACAGCAACGGGTCGAAGATCTGGTCGCCGCGAACCGCATCTACCGCCAGACGGCGACCCGCGCGGGAGAGCCGGGAATCGCCAATGTTCTGGATGATTTGGAGCGGGTCCTGCTCGAAATTGCCCGCGGCCCCTCGGAGTTGTCGGCCGCCGATCTCAAGGAAGTCCGGCAACGGATTGAAAACCAGGGAATTCTTTTCAAGGTACGAGTGACCGACTCGACCGTGCACGAGCGGGAGCGCATAAGCGTGCCGGGAGCAGGAACCGTCACGGGAAAAATTTGACATGGGGGCCCACATGAAAAAAGTCAATGGGATCGTCATAAGCATCATCACCTTACTGGTCGCTTCAGCACTCATGGCCTCACAGGGAATACCGGGAAATTCTAATCCGATCGTGCATCGGGTGATTCCGTCTGCATCCGCGGGGGTCCGGGGCGTTGAACAGTTGGCGGTAGTGCCGGTTGATACTTCCGCCGTCGACCGGGACGTTTATGGTGACGAACAAGATATTAAGGAACAGAAGAAAACTAAGCGGACTGAAGAAGAAAAGGAGGTGCAAAAAGAGACGAAGAGGGAAATTACCCGCACTCGAGACCAAGAGGAAGCCCTCTATGACCGCGGAACACAGGCTTTGGACCAGGGCCACTGGGATCGAGCTGTTGAAATCTTTGGTCAAGTGGTTGAACTTCATGCCCGACATACTGATGGTGCGTTGTACTGGAAGGCCTATGCCCAGAATAAGCTGGGTCAGAGAACGGAAGCCCTGGCGGCGCTGGCCGAGTTAAACAAGTCTTTTCCGCAAAGCCGCTGGATTAATGATGCCAAGGCCCTGGAAGTGGAAATCCGATCGCAGGCGGGCCGGCCAGTCTCTCCTGCCAACGAGGGAGATGAAGACCTCAAACTCATGGCCATCAACGGATTGTTGAACAGCAACCCGGACCAGGCCATTCCGCTTCTGGAGAAGATTCTCACCGGCAACCAACCTCCCAGGATCAAAGAAAGAGCCCTTTTTGTGCTGAGCCAGAGCGGTTCCCCCAAGGCGCGGGAAATCATCGGTCAGGTCGCCCGGGGACAGTCCAACCCCGATTTGCAGCGAAAGGCGGTCCAGTACCTGGGATTGTTCGGCGGAAAGGAGAGCCACAAGCTGCTGTCTGACATTTATGCCTCCAGTTCAGATGTCTCCTTAAAGAAAACGATCCTCCGCAGCTTCATGACCTCGGGGGAACGCGGATTTCTCTTGGAGGCGGCCAAGAGGGAGAAGAATCCGGATCTGCGCCTCGAAGCCATACGCCAACTGGGCGTGATGGGGGGCCAGACTGAATTGTGGGAGATCTATCAGGCCGAGCCTTCAGTCGAGGTCAAAGAACAGATCCTCCACTCCATGTTTGTCGGAGGAAGTTCGGACAAGCTGCTCGAAATCGCCCGAAATGAGAAAGACCCGAAACTCCGACGGGCCGCCATCCACAGCCTGGGGCTCATGGGCGGAAAGAAGACCGGTGAAGCATTAGTGTCAATTTACACCAGCGAGCGGGATCCGGAAATACGAAAAGCGGTGATCCAGGGATTGTTTGTACAAGGCAACGCCAAAGCGTTAGTTGAGCTGGCCCGCAAGGAAACCGACCCCGCGATGAAGAAGCAGATCGTTCAACAGCTCTCGGTCATGGGTTCAAAAGAGGCCACTGATTACTTGATGGAAATCATAAACAAGTGAAACGCAGGCAGGGCGATCCACTCTAGCGGGTCGCCTTGCATTTAGGCACTTATCAACAGCATTTGTGCCGTCAAGGATAAGGAGATTTGCCATTCGGAAGCCAGGAATACAGGAAGGTAAAAACCTTCAATCTGACATGAACCTAATCATCCCACACCGGCGGGCTTCCCATCGACAACCCTCTGGCTTCCTGGTTTCCTAATAGAATCTGGTTTTGGTTCCGGCTCGTCCGGCCTTGAAAGTTAATAATTCTTTACCAGCGCCGAGGAGGTGTATGTTGAAGAATGCGAGAACCTGCTCTCTCTGGGTAAGCGCGATCTCCCTGATGGTGGTAACGACCTCCCTTGCCCAAGTCCCCCACTTCACCAATGCCCGCGTCCAGACTCTCTCTGCGAGCACCGGTTTGGAACGCGAATTTCGAGCGCTTCTCCGCCGTCAGGCAGAACCTGCCTGGGCGGGTTACACCGTCCCGATGATCCCGGGCGGCGGGACCATGTGTTGTTATGAGTCCAACTCGGATTTCCGCTCCTCAGGGGCCTGTGGCCGATGTCAGCTTGAGGATCACGCGGAAAGTTTCAGCACTCCGAAAGATGGTTCCAAGAGTGTTAAGCTGGAATCTCCGGAACTTTTGATCGTTCTGTTTCGTCTAAAGGACAAGAACATTCAGAAGATACGATTTTTCTCACAGGAGTGTGAGCTGGATGCGGGTGGATTGCCTGTTTACTGGTTGACTGAAGTTCGACCCTCCGAGAGCGTTGCATGGCTCTCTACCTATGCGACAGACCGGTCATCCGGGGAGGAGGAACAATCCAGGCACCTTCGGAATTCGGCGGTCGCCGCCATTGCACTCCATGCCGATGAGGCTGCGGACCGGGCGCTCAGTGAGTTTGTCGCGCCCGCTCAGCCGGAAGCGCTGCGAAGAGACGCTGTTTTCTGGCTGGGAAGTGCTCGAGGAAAGCGTGGTTTTGAAGTTGTCCAACACATCGTCCATGAAGACCCTAGCGAAAAGGTCCGGGAGCACGCCTTGATTGCGTTGTCAATCAGCAAGGAACCGCAAGCGGTGGACACCATGATCGAAGTGGCGCACCAGGACGGCAACTCTCACGTCCGGGGCCAGGCATTGTTCTGGCTCGCGCACAAGGCGGGCCAAAAGGCCGTTGGCGCCATCACGGATGCCATCGAAAAGGACCCGGAAACCGAAGTGAAGCGTCGTGCTGTCTTTGCCTTGAGCCAGCTCCCCAAGGATGAGGGGGTTCCCAAACTCATTGAAGTCGCCCGGACGAACCGCAATCCTGCAGTTCGCAAACAGGCCATCTTCTGGCTGGGCCAGTCGAAAGACCCAAGGGCTTTGGCGTTTTTTGAAGAAATCTTATTGCATTGAGAAGAGTTGTCAGTTCTCAGTTGTCAGTGAGGAGCTGCCACACTCATTTGATTCTATTTACGGCCGCTGTAATAGAACCAACGTCATAAAAACCATGACTCTTCTTGCGCGTTTTTCAAAGCTGATGGCTGAAAGCTGACAGGCTGAAGTTCAACTCTAACATCTCGCAACTGACAACTGAGAACTGGCAACTGGGAACTGAGAACTGAATTCTGGCAACTTCAGTCTAGAAATCATGAATGCATTCTTCAAAGACCTCCGCTTCGGCATTCGCGTGCTGGTGAAAAGCCCGGGATTCACAGCCATCGCTGTGATCACCCTCGCTCTCGGCATTGGGGCCAATTGCGCCATCTTTAGCGCCGCTAACGCCATCCTCCGCTCTCTCCCAGTCCGGGATCCGGATCGATTGATCTGGGTTTGGGATGGTCAACCTCAGCTGAAGCAGGCGCCCGCCTCCTATACGGATTTCGTGGACTGGCGGAACATGAACCTTGTTCTTGAAGAGATGTCCGCAGGCCGCGGCGCCAACTTCAACCTGACCGGGACCGGTGATCCCGAGCGTCTCCCGGGGTTCAAATATCAGGTGTCGCGTGTCAGGAGACAGGATGCTGGGGTTTTAGGACACTTGCGACTGAGGTCAGAGGCCAGAAGACTGAAGTCAGGAATCGGAAGACAGAAGTCAAAAGGTACAGGCTGGAAGTCGGATGAATCAAAAACCATTCTCTAATTTTTCGCTTCTTGCACCCAGACACCCGACACCTGGCACCCGACACCTTTGCGTATAAGGAGAAAACTATGCTATCAACCCATTCACTCAAGTCTATGCTTCTCATCATTGCATCACTGCTTCTCGCAACAATCCAGGCGATGGCTTTGGGAGCAGACCCGCAAGATCGGAGTTTGAACTGCAACGACCAGTGGAAAAACGGCCGGCTGGCGACCTTCTGCGAAATGAGGGAGCAGACCATTCCGGCGGCTCGAGGGACGCTCTCCGTGGATGGCCGGATGAACGGGGGGATTGGTATCAAAGGATGGGATCGGAATGAAATCCTTGTTCGCGCCCAGGTCCAGGCGTCCGCCTCTACCGACACAGCGGCCCGCGACTTGGCCAAACAGGTTCGGATCGAAACGGGCGGAGGACAGATTCGGGCCGAGGGCCCTTCCCAAGACCATGACCGGAATTGGTCCGTCAGCTATGAAATCTTTGTACCCCGACAGTCCGATCTCTCCCTCAAGACCCACAATGGCGGCATCGGCATCGCCGAGGTCAGCGGCCACATCGATTTCTCAGCGCTCAATGGTGGCGTTTCTTTGAAGCGCCTGGGAGGAACGGTCAAAGGCAGCACTACCAACGGGGGTCTCTCCATTGATCTCGCGGGGAGCCGATGGGAAGGCGAGGGGCTGGACGTCAGGACCACCAATGGCGGGGTCTCCATGTCGGTTCCGGAGAACTATTCAGCCCAGTTGGAAACGGGTACGGTGAACGGGGGCCTGGATATCGGATTCCCCGTCACCGTACAGGGTAAGTTGAACAAAGAGCTTTCTGTAACACTGGGCTCCGGCGGCCCGTTGATCCGCGCCATGACTACCAATGGAGGAGTCCGGGTTCATCGGAAGAGCTGAAGAGCAGGGTTCAGGTGCCGGGGGTCAGGTGTCGGGTGCCAGGTGTCAGAGGAGCGTTGGGCCAATGAACGCCCGTGAAGGCAACTGAGCCCGCAATGCCCAATCGGGGAGGGCGATGTAACTCCCAAACCCTCACCGAGCACTCTCTGCCATAAGCTGCCGCTCGTTAGGTTTTCGCCTTCCTAAGGCTCCTAAATAGGCCAGCCAGCATACGTCCTACCTCCGCTGTCAGGTTAAGGAGCGGCTCCACGGAATTCATTGGCACATATGATAGTCGAGACGCCAGCACTAGGTGTGTTTCCAATTCCATCAGGGAACCATTTGCCACCGAAAGATGATGTAGATAGTCTCCCAAATGTTCACGACCATGTCCTTCTGCAATGTTTGCTGGGACAGAAACAGCTGAACGCTGGATCTGACACGTTAAGCCATACATTTCTCTTCTTGGCAAGAGTTGAGTCAACTTATAGCTTTCGACGACAAGGTCCATTAACTTTTGCCAGACAACGAGGTCTCTAAAACTACGAACGGACATGGGCGCCTTCATTTCCGGGGGAAGGGTTTTACAAGAACCTATGATAATTTCAAACAATACACCAATTATGAGATTCTGCCACCCTATAACCAGCCCCTGACACCCGGCACCCGACACCTGGCACCTGACATCTGGAATTCTCATCAATGTAAATTTTGGTTGCAGCGACTGAAGAGCCATAGCATCATGTACACCCTATGCGGATCGGAATGCTGGCTCCTATTTCAAATCGGATACCTCCCCGGCAATTTGGCCCGTGGGAACGCGTGATTTCTCTTCTGACGGAAGGGTTGGTTGAATACGGACTGGATGTCACTCTGTTCGCAACCGCAGATTCGCTTACCCGGGCCCGGCTCCACAGCGTTTGCCCTCGTCCACTCTCGGAGGATTCCACCCTGGACCCACGGGTGTGGGAATCCCTGCACCTGGCCGCCGCCTTCGAACGGGCGTCGGAATTCGACCTGATTCACAACTTTGCAGATTTCGCCCCCCTTGCTTACTGCAATCTCGTCAAGACACCCATCCTGACCACACTGTACAAGTCGGCATCGAAGCAGAATTTACCCGTCTATGAGAAATACAACGGCCGGACCCGTTACATAGCCATTAGCAAGGCGGATCTGAAACCTCAGCTCAATTATCTTGCCACGATCTATCATGGCATAGCGCCGGAGGAGTTCACCTTCCAGCGTGAACCGGGCGACTATTTCCTGTGCTTCGGGCGCATCCACCCCGAAAAGGGGACCGCTGAAGCGATTCAGGTCGCTCGGCGCGCCAGACAGCGGCTGGTCATCGCGGGGGTGATTGACGATATGGAATATTTTAAGCAGGAGGTCGCACCCCAAGTGGATGGAGAACACATTCAATATCTCGGGGCCGTGGGACCGGAACGCCGCAACGAACTGCTCGGTGGCGCGTGCGCCCTGCTCCACTTGGTCAAATTCGACGAGCCCTTTGGCTTCAGCGTAATTGAAGCCATGGCGTGCGGCACTCCGGTGATTGCCTGTGGCCGGGGTTCAGTCCCTGAATTGATCCTCCACGAGGAAACCGGTTTCATCGTCAGCTCAATCCCTGAGGCCGTGGCCGCGCTGGAATCGGTCCGCAAGTTGGACCGTGAACAGGTTCGTCTTCATGTCGAACAGAACTTCAGCCGCGACCGGATGGTCGATGAATACATCCGCGTTTATATGGAAGCGTTAAGCAAGGAAGGCAAGGCGGCCACGGTCCCCCCCCAGGCGATCGCAGTGAAGGACGATCCGGTGGTGGCGGAAAATATTCCGGTTGCCGTGGCGGGCGAACCTGCCGTGGGCGCGGTCGACGTCGCCGCTGAGGTACCACGGTTTTTCACCGAATCAGCGTTTGCTCCGACGACCTCCTCCAGTCAGGATCAATCCTCTTCGGGCAGTTTTACCGTTATCGAGGAAGGCACCGGGTACAAAGTCAGGCGCATCGAATTGCTGCCCGGCAAGCAATTGAGTTGCCGGAGGCATGCCCAGCGATCGGAGCAGTGGACGATCGTCCAGGGTCTTGGAAAAGTGCGGATTGACGGGGACGAGCGGCTTGTTCGCGTCGGTCAGAAGATCAATGTCCCCGTGGGTGTAGCCCACAGCATGGAGAACTTTGGAGAACAACTGCTGGTCTTTATTGAAACCCAACGCGGCCCCTACCTGGGAGAAGATGATATCGAACAACTGCAGGATGACGTTGGGATAGTTCCCTAGACACCTTGAAGGCTCGCCTGATTTCCATCCTCAAAATTGGGATGCGCTGATGCCGCACATCAATGTCAATGGAGCCCGGTTGTACTACGAGCAGCATGGGGCGGGTCCGGAAACCATTCTTTTTGCTCACGGCCTGCTCATGAGCGGACGCATGTTCGACCGCCAGGTCGATGCCCTGAAGGATCGCTATCGATGCATCACCTTTGACTTTCGCGGACAGGGGCAGAGTGAAGTTACCGCGTCGGGGTATGACATGGACACGCTTACCGCGGATGCGGCCGCGCTCATCCGGTCATTAGGTTGCGCGCCCTGCCATTTTCTGGGCCTGTCCATGGGCGGATTCGTCGGGATGCGGCTGGCGATTCACTCTCCCGAACTCATCAGATCGTTGATGCTTCTTGAGACCACCGCGGACCCGGAACCGAAGGAGAACGTCGGCAGGTATCGCCGGATGAACTTCGTGGCCCGATGGATTAGTCTCTCGCTCGTCGCAGCGCCGGTCATGAAGATCATGTTCGGGAGGAAATTCCTGGAGGATCCGTCCCGCGCTGCGCTCCGCGCCGACCTTCGCCGGCGTGTTCTCACCAATCATCGGGTCGGGATCTCCCGCGCGGTCATGGGAGTCATTACGCGTCAGGGCGTCGACGAGCAACTGGACCGGATCAAGACCCCCACCCTTATTCTGGTCGGCGATCAGGATGTCGCGACCGGACCGGCCAAGGCGGAACGGTTGCATTCACGGATCCGCGGCTCAAGGCTTCAAATCATCCCGGGCGCAGGTCACAGCTCGAGTCTTGAAGAACCCGAGGCTGTGAACGCGGCTGTCACCGAATTCCTGAACGGCCTGCACTGAGGACGCCCCCCCACTTCAACACTTCTCTGAACAGCCGCGAGCAGGAAGGTACGGCTCTCTTGCCTGGCAATTCTTCGCGCGTTCTCGGCGCCTGCTGTGCGCCGTCTCAGCGGTATGCCTTTCCAAGCACAATGGACTCAAGAACGGTCCCATCTCATGCCGACTGCAAAAGCCGTGCCGCCTCTTCCAGCGAATTTGACTCCCGGAGCTTTGCCAGCTCTGCCGGAGATTCCTGAACCTTCTCGAGGGCATTGAAGAACCGATCCAGAAGATCGCCGCTGTAACTGGGAAGCAAAAAGATGTGCGTGTGCGGAATCCTCTTGCCGCGCGCATAGAGCAGGACAAAATCGGGGGAGAAGGCCTTCATGATCTTGTTGGCGACAACCCGCGCCATTTGGAAGAGGCTTGCCGTCTCGTCTTCATTCAACTCGTGCCACCACTGCACATGCCGTTTCGAAATGACCAGGCAGTGGCCCTGGGTATGGGGCTGAATGTCGAGAAGGGCGATGGAGAGTTTGTCCTCCGCGATGCGATAGGCGGGGGCAGTCCCGGCAACGATCTTACAGAAAGCGCAATCCAGATTGGTTTCCATCGCCATACGATAGCAGGTTTTTTCTGGGGTTCCAATGAGATGGAAGGTGCCAGGAACGAGGTGTCAGGTGCCAGGTGTCGGGTGTCAGGGGGCCGAGACACGGTAGCTGGAGTGTTTGAACAGATGCGACCGAGGTCAGAAGCCAGAAGTCAGAAAGATCAGACACAGTTCATTTGAGTTTCGGATCCTGCCACCTGACACCCGACACCTGGTACCCGACACCTCGTTCCGGCATCCTGACACCCGACACCTGGCACCCCACACCTCTTCCCTACTCCTCCCTCAACGCCGCGACCGGATCGATCCTTGCGGCCCGGCGCGCGGGGACGAGGCATGCAACAACCCCGACCAAGCTGAGAACACCGGTCACTGACGCCAGGACGACGGGATTCAAGGGCCGCACCCCATAGAGCACGCTCTGCACATATCGTCCCAGCGCCACTGTTCCCGCAATTCCCAGCACAAAACCAACAATGAGAATTAAAATTCCTTCTTGAAGAATCAGCTTGAAGATTCTCTCGGTCGTTCCTCCCAGTGCCATGCGTATCCCGATCTCTTTCGTGCGAAGGGTGACGGTATAAGCGAGCATCCCATAAATCCCGACGGCAGCCAGCACCAGGGCAACGAGGCCGAATCCCATCGACAGCAGCATGGGAGACTTGCGGGTAACGAGGGATTCCTCGAGGCGTTCATCCATGGTATGCACGTCGTAAATCGGAATCTCGGCATCCAGCCCAAAAATGGCGTTTCGGACCGCGGAGATCAGGCTGTTGGGGTTGCCCGCGGTGAGGATCGCAAGGGTTATCACCGACTGCGGGGCTTGTGAGTCGGGGAAGAAGTAAGCACCCACGCGTTCATCCGGATCAACCAGCGCCCGTTGTTTGGAGCTCTTTACGACACCCACCACGGTATACCACTTGACATCTTTGCCGGGTTGAACGAGGTCCTCGGCCCTCGAAGGTTGCCACATCCGCTTCCCGATGGGACTGCTGTTGGGCCAAAACTTGTGGGCCAGCCGGTCGTCAACGATGACGACGCGGGGAGATTTTTCATTGTCCCGCTCGTCGAAGTAGCGCCCGTCTAGCAAAGGAATCCGCATCGCCTCGAAGTAACCGGGCGTCACCTCGATCTGGCTGGGGGAGACCAACGACTCACCTGGCCTCATCGAATACCCCTCGGCCAGGATCACACTGTCGTTGGAGTTGTCTCCAAAAGGAATCGAATCGGTGGCGCCGGCCGCCGACACCCCCGGCAAGGCGCGTATTTTTTCAAGCGCCTGACCAGTGAAGGCCCGAAGCTCGTTATCGCCTTTGTATCGCGCCTTCGGCATTCCAATCGAAGCGGTCAATACACCTTGAGGAACAAAGCCGGGTTTGACGGCGAGCACCTGCCGGAAGCTGGCCAGAAGCAGACCGGCGCCGATGAGCAGGAGGAGCGCGAACGCGACCTGTGCCACCACCAATGTCTTTCGCAGAAGGCGGGCGCCGCGGCTGCTCGTTCCTGTCCGTCCTTCACCCCGGAATAGGGTGTTGAGATCCGTCCGGAAGGCATGGGTAATGGGAATGGCGCCGACGGCAAAGCCCACCAGTAGGCTCAAACCGAGGATGAAGAAGACCACTTTGATGTCCATCGCGATCTCGCTGCCCCGGGGAATGTGATTGAGTCCCAGGGTGCCAAACACACGGAGTCCCCAGTACCCCAGGACTAATCCAAACAGCGCGCTGATCAGGGTCATCAACACGCTCTCCGTCATCAATTGCCGGGCGACCCGCCAGGGGCTCGCCCCCATGGCAAAGCGCGTGGCCAGTTCTTTCACGCGGGCACTGGATCGTGCCAGGGCGAGATTCGCGATGTTAACGGCTCCGATCAAAAGGACGAAAAGCACACCGCCCCAGAGCAGATAGAGTGTGCTCTTGATGTCCCCCACAACGTTGTCCCGAAGAGGCACGACCACGGTGTGGAACCCCGCGTTAATAAGAAGTTGTTTGAATTCAGGAAAGCGATCGAGGTTCGCAGTGTTCAGGGCATTGACCTGGGCTTGTGCCTGTTCGAGGGTCGCCCCCGGCTTCAAACGGCCGATCATGTCCCAGCTGTTGCTGTGCCGCCCCTCTTTCGCCTCGGCCGTAAAAGCCAGCGGCCTCCACAGACGAACTTCAGGATCCAAATACCGAAAATCCTTCGGCATGACACCCACGATGGTGTACGGATTGCCGTAAATTCGCAGATCTCTGCCTAGAATGGATCGGTCGCCACCGTAGAGTTCCTGCCATAGGGGATAACTCAGGATGACTCGGCGCTCGTTACCGATCTCGCCCTCCTCAGGGGCAAAAATGCGGCCCAGCGTCGGCTTCGAACGCAGCAGGCGGAAGAACGACGGGGTCACGTTCAGGCACTTGGCCCGTTGGACCGAGCCCTTTTCACCCAGCGTCACCCCGGAATCGTTGTACATGGCAATTTCTTCAAACACGGTGACATCGCGGAGACGATCATAGTAGTCGGCCGCCCCGTTGCTCGATTTCTTCACGCCCACATTGGGATAGCTGTTGTACAGCGCCAGGAGGCGGCTCGCTTCCGGCACCGGCAGCGGCTTCAAAATCACCGAATGGATGACACTGAAGATGGCCGCATTGGCGGCAATGCATAGCGTTAACGTTGCAATCGCCGTAATCGCAACACCCTTGTCCTTCCACAGCAGTCTCACTCCAAACCTGATGTCTTGAAGAAAAGATTCCATCATCTATGGCAGTCCTTTCAGTCGAAATCCAGCGCAGCCCCAAAGGGCGTCAGTGTCCGAAGAATCCTGGGATATTCCGCCTTTCATACTAATACGTTGATGGATCTGTTTGGGTTCCCATTTAAAATTCTCTTGCCATTTTCTGATCTGGCCCTGGCTTTCCCTAACCCCTAAAACCTATCACCTCCCCATACGACCTCCCTCTTGAATTCGCGCTGTCCAAGCTCTACACTTCCACTCGGCCAGCCGCTGAAAAAAGGGTCCTCATCTTCGGATGTTTCATTTCACGGGCGACATCGGTCGTCACTCTACTGCCTTTGGGGGAGTGGCCGACAAAAGCAGAGACGATGACGCGACCCCATCAGTTTATCAGTCCCATCCATTTGAAGAAAAAGGAGGTTTCGTGAAACGGAAAACCATCTGGTTTCTATCCGCCGCCCTGCTACTGGCGGGGCGCGCCAGTACGACCCCAGCGACGCTCTACTGCAATCGGTCATACACCCAACTCAGTCAGAACCCGGGAAAGCCGTACAATGCCGTGGGCTTCCTCAACAACGGTTGCACGGCCTTCCTCATTGACTCCAACCACATCGCCGCTGCGGCGCACTGTTTCGAGGACACCTCCACGGGCGCCTGGCAAACGGGACTTCGGTTCTACCCGAACTTTCACCCGGACCGGGTCGTCGCTGACGAGAAACACGTTCCACGGGGCGACGTGACGCATGTCGTGGTCGGCTCCCGCGCCGGGGAGTCGGTACTGGGCTCGGGAATGGACTGGGGCATTGCGCGAATTGAAAATTGGAAGGACACGACCGGCCTTGATCTGACCCCGGTGGCACTGGCCCCCTCCTTGCCGTCGCTGGGCACAGCGCTCGAAAACCCCGCCTACACACGCCATCACTTTCCTTACAATGACAGCGACTCCGTCACGTGGGACAACATGGAGTGGGACACCACGAACTGCGGCTGGGTGGGCTCCAATCATGGCATGTGGGCGATCCAAATGCACACAGCCCCTATTTTTGACGGCACGAACCGCGATATGGTGGGCTGCAATTCCCGGTGGGCGGCGGGGATGATTCACGCAAATTGCTCCCTCACGAGCGTCTCCAATGATGTCGTGATTCATGACTGCGATACGGTGGGGGGTTCGTCGGGATCCCCCATCATATTCGAGAACGCCCAGGGCAAATGGAGTGTCATCGGGGTCGGGCATGGCGGAGGACCGGCCGACTTCTCCCAGCTGGCCCCGGTCTGCACCAACGACACCCCGGATCACCAGGACAACGGCGGGGCCAGCGTGGAACGATTCCGAGACGCGCCCCGGTTCGCTTCAAATATCGCCGTCCATCGCCGTCCCGATAATGCAGCGGCGACGGCTGTCTTCGCAGTCGACAGCGACTTGAATCAGCTCGTCTATCGCACGCGGTCAGGCTCCACCCCCACTTACAACAGCAGCTTCAGCTTCTGGAAGAGTCTCGACACTCCTCTCCAGGGGGTGAAACTCACCAAGGTTGCAGCCTGTTCCGTTGATGCCACTGCCAGACCCCAAGTCTTCGTCGTGGTAAACAACCAGAGAATTTTTACTCGATGGGTTCTCTCGAACGGGGGCTGGAGCTTGTGGACCGACTTTGGCCTCCAGGGAATCGCCAACACCGTGGTCGACATCGACACTTCTTCCGATACGCAGGGCCGGTGCCTCCTCTTCGTGACCACTGAGGGAGGGGCATTCGTTCGGGCAAAGGTCTCCGATTCGACCTGGGGCAGCTGGTTCACGGTCGCCAGCGGGACATTCAGGTCGATCACTGCACTCAACTACAACGGAACAGTATGGGCCGCCATGGTGGACACCTCGGGTGAGATCTGGAGAACCTCTCTGGGTCAGGCGGGATGGACCACGCCCATAAAGCTCACTCGCCCTTCGGGAGTCAGCGCCTGGCGTGACATCGACATGACCTGGGACGAAGCCGCCCGTGGCTTCATGCTCGCTCTTCCCACCAGTGGCGGGAACATGTTGTGGTTCACTCCGATGTACGGCAATCAAGCCTGGTCCGAGTGGCGGTTCTTCGACACCCACTTGTGGGCCCCCGGCGCCACTCCACAGAACGCCCCGAACCTGCTGAGCATAACGGCCTCGAGGTGGATGGAGGATCCCGCGGGGACCACCTCACCGGTCATCTTTGCTACTGACGACAACGGCAACGTGTATTTCATTGAATACGGCCGGGTCGGCACGCCCGGATGGATACTCAACTGGAAGTCCTTCTACCATGAGTCCATTCCATACTGATGATGCCAGTTGCCTTCTCCCGGGTGGATAGGAACTTAACCGAAGGAACCTGATACATTAAGAATTGATGAAGATGTTTCAATCAATCAACTCATCACGACGGCGTTGGCAGAAAGGTTATCGGCAATGATGACGGTCGATTATCTGGAAGAGCGCGCCAAACGCGGTCGGCGCCGGAAGTTTGAGCGTGCCCTGGCCAAGATCAGGGCAGTGGAGCCTGAGGAACGGGACCGATTGTGAGGCCGAATCCGCGCGGGCATCCGATCCATCGGACCCATTGTAGATGCCACCCGGTTCTTTCTTTTTTGTCTCCGCTGACAATGCGGATAGACCTCTTATCGTTCATCTGACCCGGTTCTGCGATACGCTTCGCGACGATGGGCTAAGTCGCTCTCGTGCCCCGGGATTATGATGAGCCTATCGCGTTTTCCACAGGAGTGCTTCACTTTAACCTGATCGAGGACACCCGCCTGAGTGGCGGCAAGCGGAACTGGTCGTTGAGCGGCTTGCTCAGTCGCCTGGCATCTGTTTGTCTCAAGGAGTAGTTATGAACCAAACCAAGCTCAGATTCACCGTTAGCAGTCACTTTGAGGGCAAAGATCCTGTTGTTCGCCAGATTTACGACCTTCTGGTGAGCAGAGTGAAGCGACTTGGGCCCGTTGTCGAAGAACCAAAAAAGACTTCAATTCACTTCGTTAATGAGACCGCTCTGGCGGGGGTGGCGACCCGCAAAACTTGTCTCGTTCTGACTATTAAGAGTAGCCGCCCCCTTGCCAGCCCTCGCATCCACAAGACGCTACAGGTGTCCGCGAATCGGTTTCACCATGAAGTCAAGCTTCTATCTCTCGGGGAGGTGGATGTTGAATTGATGGGCTGGCTAAAAGAGGCTTATGCCCTGAGCGCATGATGGAACCATGATGAACAAATGGGGGATCGCAATGATCGGAATGCTTATCGGTGTGATCGCGGCCGACAGCAATTCGCAACCGAAGGCGCTGGACGAGTTGCCGGCCAGAGTCGACCACCTTGTGTATGGAACCCCGGACTTGGATACCGGGATTGAGCAGCTCGCGGAATTGCTCGGTGTGCGGGCAACTCCGGGAGGTCAGCACCCAGGCCGGGGAACGCGCAATGCCCTGATCGCGCTGGGTCCGGCTTGCTACCTGGAGATTATCGGGCCCGATCCCCAACAGCCGAAACCCGGCAGTCCGCGGCCGTTCGGTATTGACGATCTCAAAACATCCAGGCTTGTGGCGTGGGCAGCCAAGGGCAAGGACCTGGAACAGTTGGTTTTCGAAGCGGGACGTCGCGGTGTGAAACTGGGAGAGGTTCTTTCCGGAAGCCGGCAACGGCCGGACGGCGTTCTCCTCTCTTGGCGATACACGGATCCCCATTCGGTTGTGGCGGACGGCATTGTTCCATTCTTTATCGAGTGGGGAAAGACGCCCCATCCGGCCAGAACCGCAGTTGCAGGGGTCTCACTAATCGGACTTCGCGCGGAACATCCTGATGCGGAGCGAGTCCGAAAGATGCTTGACCCCTTTGGACTCCCCCTTCCCTTGCGGACCGGCCCTGTTCCGGCGCTCATCGCGACCGTCAGCTGTCCGCGAGGTCGGGTTGAATTACGCTAAAACTAACATTGGAAATCGAGTCATATGGGGTAATTGGTGAACCCGCAGAGTAGGGGCGTCCGCCGCGGCGTCCTTACTGAATCATACATAGTTTGTGACTTTTTCAATGGTTTTCGTACTTGTGATGGTCTGAGTCAAGAGAACATTCGCAAACCGCGCCGCTTTATTGCTTGTAACGGCGCCCTTCTTACAGGAACTGAAGAGCCGTATCGGGAAGAGAATTACGGACGCCGGCTCCCGGGTGTCAACATGACGGCCATGGCTGAAACGGGAAAAGAGCGAAAGGGCGAACCAACGTTTTTCGAAGTTGCAGGCCAGCGCCTCGAATACCGCTGGATCGGTCCGCAACCCGCCGAGGCCCCAACGATCGTGTTCCTGCACGAAGGTCTCGGCTGTGTGGGAATGTGGCGCGACTTTCCTGATCGTGTGGCGGGCGAGACCGGCTGCGGAGCGCTCGTCTACAGCCGGAGAGGCTATGGCGCGTCTGATCCGGTCGGCGGACCCCGCCCGGTCCGTTTTATGCATGACGAGGCGCTCCAAATCCTTCCTCTGGTAATCGCACGCTTCAAACTCCGCGACGTCATCCTGTTCGGCCACAGCGATGGCGCGTCGATCGGGATCGTCTATGCCGGGGCGCACCCGCGCTCCGTTCGCGGGCTGGTCCTTGAGGCGCCGCACGTTTTTGTGGAACCTGTCTGCATCGAAAGCATCTCGCGTGTCGCGAAGCAATTCTGCTCGGCCGAATCTGCAGCCACGCCGGTGCTCGATCCACAAGCATCCTTGCCAACCCCCCGCATGGATGACACAACACTGCAAAAAAATGATACCTACGAAGACGAGATGGCCGGCATGCGTCACAGGCTGGCGCGGCATCATGGCGCCAACACCGATTCGATGTTCCAGACCTGGGCGGAAGTTTGGCTGAATCCGGAGTTTCAACACTGGAACATCGAAGAGTATTTGTCCCCGATAGAGGCCCCCTTGCTGGTCATTCAGGGCAAAGAGGACGAGTACGGGACCCTCAAACAGGTCGACGCCGTAGTGACGCAGGCGCGCGGTCCGGCGGAATCGCTCCTGCTCGCGGACTGTGGTCACTCGCCCCACCGCGATCAGCCGGACCGGGTGATGTCTTCAACCCGCCGATTTGTCCGCCGGATCCTCCGCGCTTGACGCCAGGCCGGAGGTGTCGTATAGAGAAGGCTATTTTCCCAAAGACTGTTCGGACAGTCCCGCATTTATGAGACTTCAGATCCTCTCAGACCTCCACCTCGGCGTAGGTGCGATGGAGGTCCCTCAGACCGACGCGGACATCGTCATTCTGGCAGGCGACATTGCCCGCCCCAAAGAGGCTGTGTCCTGGGCCTCGGCTTTTCCGCAGCCCGTTCTGTACGTCATCGGGAATCACGAATTCTACGGTGGGAGCCTGGATCAGACGGTCGAAGAACTGAGACGCCTGTGTGCTGGAACACGGATCCGCCTGCTCGATAACGACGAGGAGGTCATCGGCGGTGTTCGTTTTCTTGGGAGCACACTCTGGACCGACTTCAGGTTATTCGATGCCGATGGCCAGCGCGAGCGTTCGATCCAGGAGGCACAGCGTTTCATGAGGGACTTCAGCCGGATCCGCACAACAGAAGCGTCCCCAACCGTTTTTACCCCGGCGGATTCGGCAAAGTTGTTTGCCCGTCACGTGGAGTGGCTTGAGAAAAAGCTGGGTGAGTATTTTCCGGGGCCGACTGTGGTGATCACTCATCACGCCCCCTCGCCGAGAAGCATCCACCCGCGCTTCATCGGATCGCTCATCAATGCCTGCTTCGTCTCAGATGCGGAAAGGATCATCGACGGCAACCGCGTCCCGTTGTGGATTCACGGACACACGCACGACAGCTTTGACTATGTGGTGAACGGAACGCGGGTCGTCTGCAACGCGCGCGGGTATGCCAAGAACGGCATGAACGAAAACAGTCTGTTCAATCCGAGCTTTGTGATTGACCTCCCATCGGTCCCCGTTTCGTAGGCTCGAATCGGGGCAAATCCGTCATGGTCCAAACTGAATTGCACGTGACAGAAAAGGAACTCCGGCAGATTTTGAAGGATTCGCCGTTTGCCAGAATTTACCGTTTCAAATTACACTCCTTCTCCAGCGGGACATGCACGCTGCTTGTCCCGTTCATGAAATCCATGGAGCGCCCCGGCGGGATCATCGCGGGCGCGATCTTCATGACCGCAGCCGATGTCGCCATGTGGTTGGCCATCATGACCCGGCTGGGGAGAAAAGCCGTCTCTGTCACATCGGAAATGACAACGGCGTTTCTTAATCCGGCCCGCCGGGAAAATGTCCACTGCACGGCGAGGATCCTGAAGCTGGGGCAGAGCCGGATCTATGGAGTGGCCGAATGCAGCAATGAGGCAGGTCAACTGTTAACCCATCACACCCTGACGTACGCCCGGATTCCCTATGGACAAAAACATAAACGACCTTGATGCCAACGACCCTCTCGATCGGCTTACACAACTAAAGGACCGGGGCCCCCGAGACGAGCGTTTATTGATCCGACTCAAATCTCGAACCACCGCAAGCCCCTCTTGCCCACGCCGTCGGTCCATTTCCGGATTATTTGTTCTCTCACTCCTCATTGCGCTTGCGCCTGGGAGGACGAATGGTTCGCCTGAAGAACGCCCCTTGGCGGCGATTACCCCTGCCGGCAAGGTGTTGGTCGCAGGCGGGACCGTCATTCCGGTTTACCCCAAGCCAGGCAAGTGGTCCGAGTTGACGCGCGACTCGTCCAAGCGTTTTGAGACCCGCCATTTTGTCTATATGGTCACGGGCGAGTCTCCAGCGATTGAATTGTTTGTCACGAGGGACCGGAAAGCTGAGCCCCCCGACGGGGTGTTTGAGATGGGACTGGTGAAGGGTTTTCTGGCCGGATTTGCCACCAACGCTGGTTTCAAATTCAACAACCTCGTTTTTCGGGACCGCATGCTCGGTGCGACCAAAGTCAAATACGCTGTGCTGAGACTCACCACTGACCGGCGAACACTCTGGGTTCATGCGTATATCTACCCCCGGAAGACCTCCCTGACTTTCATCGCGATCCGCACCCAGGACGGGGCTCAAGCGGAACTTGAGAAGTACCTGGCTGGGCTTGAATTGAAATGAGCTGGGTCCGGCGCCTGAGTTAATCCTCCGGAGAGGGACAGTCCCTGGCGTGTCGGGGACTGTCCTTTTTTTTGCGTAACCTTTTTGAGTTTCTTCGGTATACATAAGTGACCGGACGATGAGCGAGGTATCCAAAGGCGTGAGTTCACTGACCGATCAAGCGTTGATGCAGCAAGTGAAGGATGGCGACGTGGGGAAACTGGGCATCCTCTTTGAGCGGCACCATGGGATGTTGTTCAATTTTCTCCTCCGCCTCACGGGGGACCGGCAATTGAGCGAAGACCTCGTCCAGGAAGTTTTCGTCCGGCTACTCAAGTACCGGCACACCTATCGTGGGGAGAGCCAGTTCACGACCTGGATGTTCCAGATTGCACGCAATCTGCGCGTGGATCACTTCAGAAAGCATCGGCGGGAGGATGACTTGAACGAAGAGGACGCTGCGGAATTTACCAGTCCCGGTCCCTCGCCGGGCGACCAGGTGATCCAGAACCAGGAGATGCGACACCTGAACGATGCCCTGGATCGGCTCCCGCGGGAGAAGCGTGAAGTGCTCCTACTGACCCGGTTCCACAATTTGAAACACGAAGATATCGCAGAAATCCTTGGTTGCTCGGTTCCCAGTGTGAAGGCAAAAGTCTTTCGTGCCATGCAGGATCTGAGGGAACACTATTTTGAACTCACAGGTGAGAGAGTGTCATGAAATGCGATGAAGTAAGAGAACTGTTTCCGGATTTATGGGCTGGAGTTCTGGAGGAGGATACCCGATCGAAAATCCAGTCCCATCTGACCAGGTGCCCTGCCTGCCAGGATGAGAATGAAAGCCTGAGCATGGTCTGGATGAAGCTCGGTGAGTTGCCGGAGGAAAAACCTAGTGCTGCAGTCCGGCCCCGTTTCTATGCCATGCTGGAGGGTTACAAGCAAGGGCTGGACCAAGCAAAGCCTTCACGCCGATGGCGAGAAGCAGCGGGCAGCTGGCTTGGCAAACTTCCCTATCGCCAACCGGCATTCCAGTTCGGCGTGGCTGCCGTGCTGCTGGTGGCGGGGTTTCTGGGAGGATACTTCTACAAACCCGCCGGCTCCGGCAATCGCGACGAATTGGCGCAGCTCCGGGAAGAGGTCCACGACATGCGCCAGATGGTCACCGTTTCTCTGTTGAAACAGCAGTCGGCCAGTGAACGGCTCAAGGGCGTGAGTTGGAGCAACCAGGTGATGCATCCGGATCCGGAGCTTCTCTCGGCCCTTTTGCAGACCTTGAACTACGACCCCAACGTTGACGTGCGCCTGGCGGCGATCGATGCGCTGTACCGTTTCTCCAGCGAGCCGAACGTGAGAAAGGGTCTCATCGAATCCCTTCCCCGGCAGGACTCGCCTCTGGTCCAGATCGCCGTAATTGATTTGCTGGTTCAATTGCAGGAGCGGCAATCCATCGATGCTCTCAAGCAACTCATCCGGGACCAGGACATCAACAAGGTCGTCAGAGAAAGGGCTCAATGGGGGCTCCGAAAGTTGAGTTAAGGAGAATCATGCGATGAAGAACCGGATAGGGATCCTTGCTGCCACCGCCGTGCTGATCGCAACGGTCATTGCTTACGGCTCCGACTGGGGAGTTCGAGACCTTCCACTGGTTGAAAAAGAGACCATTCAGAAGACCCTCAATTTTCCGAATCCCTCCAGCACGATGGAGGTGAAGGTCGACAACGTGGATGGTTCGATTCAGGTGAGCGGATATGATGGGACCACGGTTCAGTTGGTGGTCGAGAAAACCACTCGCGCACGTTCCAAGGAGGATTTCCAGGTTGCCGAGAAAGAGGTCGAGCTCAAGATCTCAGAGAAAGGCATCGCGATTGAGTTGTTTGTGGACGGTCCCTTCCGATGCAAGGACGGGTCAAGCAGCCATCGCGGATCGCGGTTCGAAGGATATCTTGTCAACTTCGACTTTCAACTCAAAGTTCCAAGAAAGTCTGATCTCTATCTCCGAACGGTCAATCATGGAGAAATCGCCATTGACGGTGTTGAGGGTAAGTACGACGTCGAGAACGTCAACGGCGGGGTCAAGATGAAAGAAGTGACCGGCTCCGGCCGCGTTTATGCATTGAATGGCGGCGTGAATGTGTTGTTCAGCAGGAATCCCAACTCAGAATCCTATTTTGGTTCGCTGAACGGCAACGTGGAGGTTGGGTTTCGCCCTGACCTGTCCGCCGACCTGCGATTCAAGACGTTCAATGGGGGTGCCTACACTGATTTTCCGGTCACCGCTCTTCCCAACCTCACCCCGGTTCAGGAGCGGAGCAATGGGAAGTTTGTTTACAAGAGCAATCGCTTTTTCGGTGCCCGGGTGGGGGCGGGCGGTCCAGAACTGAAATTTGATGCCTTCAATGGAGACATTCGCATCACCAAACGGTGAAGGCCAATCCCAGGGAGAATTCATATGAAAATAGGTAATTCGATTTGCTACGCGGGCCTGGCTCTTATGCTATCCAGCGCGTCGAGCTTTGCCCAGGAAAACTATGCCGACAAAGCCACTGTCCCCTTCAGCGACCCCTCGCGGCCGGGAACTGTTAAAGTCGGTCTTGTGGCAGGGAGTATCACGGTCAAAGGTTACGCTGGCAAGGAGGTCATCGTGGAGGCCCAAGGCCGAACAGACGGCCGCTCAAAGGGTCGAAGCCGCCCCGAACCGGAAGGCTTGAAGCGAATTCCCAACACGGCCAGCGGTCTGAACGTCGAAGAGGAAAACAATGTGATCACCGTGGGGACCAGTTCATTCAACAAACCGGTCGACGTGACGCTTCAAGTCCCCTTTCACACTTCATTGAAGTTAAAGACAATAAACGATGGCAACATACAGGTCGAACAGGTGGAAGGTGAGATCGAGGTGAATAACATCAACGGGGCAGTGACGCTCACCAACGTTTCCGGCAGTGTGGTCGCCCATGCGTTGAACGGCAATGTGGTTGTCAGCCTGGGGAAGGTGGACCCCGCCAAGTCCATGTCGTTCAGCTCCCTCAATGGAAATATCGACGTGACTTTTCCTGCTGATACCAAGGCTACGGTAGCGATGAAATCCGACCAGGGGGAGATTTACAGCGACTTTGACATCCACATGGATCAAACCGGGCACAAACCTGTCGTCGAAGACACCCGCGGCAAGGGGGGTGCCTATCGATTCCGCATTGATAAGACCATGTACGGGACCATCAATGGGGGCGGGCCGGAGATGCAATTCAAGACCTTCAATGGAAGTATCTACATCCGTAAGAAGACAAAATAGTTCCACCGACCGCAGTTCAATGGGTTTTTCTCAAACCGGATCGATTTTTTTCATATTCCACGGAACTAAATGGCGGGTGCCCTCGTCTAACCTAATATCGGAGACACGGATAATTTCTGTCCAACTCTCGATATCCCGGGCTTCCGAGGTCCCCCGGAGTTCGGAAGTCTGATACCCACACAGGAGCCGACGACGAATGAATTCTTCGAGCCCAGCCATTATTCGCATGGAAGCGGTCAGTAAGGTCTTCTTTACAGAAGAAGTCGAAACACATGCCCTTGAAGGAACCCACCTGGAGATCAACCAGGGGGAATTTGTCGCCATTGCGGGCCCTTCCGGCTGCGGCAAATCGACTCTCCTCTCGATCCTGGGACTGCTCGACACCCCGACCGAGGGGAAATACTGGCTGAGTGGTCATGCCGTCGAGTCTCTGGACCGCGCCGAACGGGCCCGCGTAAGGAATCGTGAGATTGGATTTGTGTTCCAGAGCTTCAATCTCATTGGTGACCTGACCGTTTTCGAGAACGTGGAGCTGCCCCTGACCTACCGCGGGATGCGGGCGGCAGAGCGCAAACAGCGGGTCGTGGCGGCTCTTGAGAAGGTCGGCATGGCCCATCGAGTCAAACACCTCCCCAGCCAACTCTCTGGCGGGCAACAGCAGCGGGTCGCCGTTGCTCGGGCCCTGGTCGGGGAACCTTCCATCCTCCTGGCTGATGAGCCCACTGGCAATCTGGACTCCAAGAACAGCGAAGCGGTTATGGAACTCCTCCATGAACTCCATCAAAAAGGGGCCACAATCTGCATGGTCACGCACGACCCTCGTTTCGCCCAGTCCGCGGAACGAACCATCCATCTGTTTGATGGTCGGGTGGTCAGCGAGGACGAAAGCGAACCAGCGGAAGTGCAGTAGAGAGCAGTTGTCAGTTCTCAGTTGCCAGTTGCCAGTTGCCAGAAAACAGTTGCCAGTTCTCAGTGGCCAGTTGCCAGTGAAAACCGTTTATTCCAATGGTCTTTTTTGTCGCAGATGTGTGCACAGCTGTTTCGCAGATACCCTCGATTGGGATGTGAATCCAAATTTGATGAAAATCGCGAATCCCTTGTCATCCACTGACAACTGAGAACTGACAACTGGCTACTGCTTTCTGACAGCTGCTTCTTTCATGGAAACACTGCTTCAAGACCTGCGATATGGCCTTCGATTGCTGGCCAATAACCCCGGCTTCACGCTGGTTGCGCTTCTCGCCCTGGCACTGGGAATTGGGGCCAACTGCGCCATCTTCAGCGTGGTGAACGCGGTCCTTCTCCGTCCACTGCCCTATCCGGAATCCAACCGCCTGATTTTTCTCGCCGAGAGAGAACCCCAGTTGGATGGGATGTCCGTGGCTTACCCCAACTTCTCGGATTGGCGCGAACAAAACACCGTTTTTGAGAAGATCGCCGTTTTTCGACGGCAAAGTTACAACCTGACCGGAACGGGCGAGCCTGAACGGCTGATCGGTGGGCAGGTATCCGCCGATCTCTTCCCAATCCTCAGGGCCGCCCCGGAACTGGGACGCACTTTCTCCGCGGACGAAGACAAACCTGGGGGTAATCAAGTTGTCATCTTAAGCCATGGATTGTGGCAACGTCGCTACGGGTCCGATCCGTACCTTCTGGGTAAGACCCTCATTTTGAGCGGCAGAGCTTACACCGTGATCGGAATCATGCCGGCTGAATACCAGTTTCCCAGTCGAGTCGAGCTGTGAGTACCGGTGGGGCAGGAGTCTGGACAACCTGGCTGGCAGGAACGCGGCAATCATCCCGGGCTTTATGGAGTAGCCCGCCTCAAGACAGGCGTATCCCTTGGCCAGGCTCGGGCCGAGATGGATACCATCGCCGCTCGACTCGAGAAACAATATCCCCGGACCAACACGGGCAACCGGGTGACCATGAGCCCTTTGCTCGAGGTGTTTGTAAAGGAGATTCGCCCCCTCTTGTTGGTTCTTCTGGGAGCGGTCGGTTTTGTACTGTTGATTGCCTGCGCCAATGTCGCCAATCTTCAGCTCACGCGCGCGGCTGCACGGCAGAAAGAAATTGCTATTCGCATGGCACTCGGTGAGCCCTGATTACTTTCGGACGATGGGTATCCCGCTGTTGCGCGGACGCACTTTTACGGTTCAAGACACGAAGGATGCCCCCAAGGTGGTTGTCATCGACGAGAGTTTTGCAAAACAATACTGGCCCGGCGAGGATGCCATTGGACGGCATTTGACATTTGGCGGACATGATTCCAAGAGTGTTATGAACACCGTCGTGGGGATTGTAGGCAGGGTCAAAATGGAGGGATTGGATACCGACTCCAACCGCGTCCAGGCCTATCAACCCCTTACTCAAAACACATGGAATGGAATGACCTTTGTCTTGCGGACCACGGCGGACCCTCTGGGGTTGGTCTCTGCGGCGCGAAAGCAAGTCCTCGCGGTCGACCCCGACGAACCCATGTACAATGTAAGGAGCATCGAACAAGTCTGGGAAGAGTCGGTGGCACCACAGCGTTTGAACCGGTTGTTGTTTGGCCTCTTTGCAGGATTGGCCCTACTGCTCTCCGCCGTCGGGATCTATGGGGTGATGGCCTACGCGGTAACGCAACGGACGCATGAGATCGGGATACGAATTGCCCTCGGCGCGGGAGCTGGACAAGTGGTTCGATTGGTCGTCGGGCATGGAATGTTGCTGGCGCTGACTGGAATTGCGATCGGATTGACAGCAGCATTGGCGCTGACCCGCCTCATGTCGACCTTTCTTTTTGGGGTCAGAGCCTTCGACCCGTTGACCTTTGTGGTTATTTCATTCTTGCTGGGAACTGTGGGCCTCGTCTCGAGCTATATTCCGGCGCGCAAGGCCACGAAAGTCGATCCCATCATTGCGCTCAGGTATGAGTAAGTGTCGGGTGTCAGGTGTCGGGTGTCAGAAAGACCCACTCGATTACTTTGAAACTGAAGGCGAGGCCAGAAATCGGAAGCCAGAAATCAGAAAATACATTCTTATTCCTCCTGGCATCGCTGGGGTGCCCTTTCCCTGACACCCGGCACCTGACACCCGACACCTCAAATCCAATGGAGGAAAGCACATGAAACAAAGTACTCGCTGGTATTCAATCTTTGTTGTGACGCTACTGCTCCTCGCCGTGGCTCCTTTGCTGGCCCGAGACAGTGCCGAAGGTTCATTCAACCGCACTTTGAAGGTCGAGGGGCCAGTGGACCTCACTGTGGAGACCGGTTCGGGCCACATCAATATTCGGGCCGGGGGCGGGACCGCCGTCGTAGTTACCGGCACAATCAAGGCGCAGGACTCGGCTGGAAGCCGCGCCGAGGAGCGGGTTCGGCAATTGGAATCGAATCCCCCCATCGAACAGACCGGAAATATCATCCACATCGGCCGCATCACGGACCACGACTTGCGGCAGAACATCTCCATTAGCTACGAGGTGGTGGTTCCGGCTGACACCCGCGTCCATGCCTCCACGGGTTCCGGCAGTCAGACCATCGAAGGAATCCGCGGACCCTTAAGTGTAAGCTCGGGTTCGGGCAGCCTCAAGATCCTGAATATCGGAGGCGAGGTGCGGGCAGAAGCGGGTTCTGGAAGTATCGGACTGGATGCGATCAAGGGCAGCGTCCATGCCCGTGCCGGCAGCGGCTCAATTCACGCCTCGGACATTGCAGGCGGATTCACGGCAAACACCGGCAGTGGGAGCGTGGTCGTCAGTTTGAGCGCCATAGGCGATGTAAATGTGGAAACAGGCTCCGGCAGTGTGGAGGTCAATGGAATTCGCGGCTTGCTGGGGGCACGCACCGGCAGCGGGCGGATCCGGGTTGAGGGGGCCCCCACGGGAAACTGGAAGTTGCATACCGGGTCCGGAGGCATCGACGTGAAGCTGCCTCCGGACGCGGCGTTTGATCTGTACGCCCATACCGGCTCGGGCCGTGTTACTACCAGCCACCCCATCACCGTCCAGGGTACCCTTCGCCCCAGCGAGATCCAGGGCAAGGTGCGCGGGGGAGGCTTTCTGCTGGATGTTCACACTGGCTCAGGCAACATTCAGATCAATTGACCCCACCCACAGCGGTTTTCAGGCAGGGCGATCCACCGTGACCGATCGCCCTGCAAGCGGCACCTCCCCTGACCCCCTTCTTTTCCATTGAAAACAAAAACTTTCTTCCTTGAAGTTCGTACTATAATCTTGAGTGCGCGACCATTCACAATGAAAACTCCCGACTCAGCCACGCCTCGCATCCTTATTGCAGACGACCAGCCCGATGTGCGTGAAGCGCTTCGTCTCATGCTCAAGGGTGAGGAATATGCAATTGAAGCGGTTCCTTCACCGGAGCGGGTTCTCGCCGCTCTGGAAGAACAGGATTTCGATGTCCTATTGATGGATCTCAATTACACGCGCGACACCACTTCAGGAGAGGAGGGCCTCGAGTTGTTGTCGCAAGTCCAGAAACTGGACAGCATGCTCCCGGTGGTCGTGATGACGGCGTGGGGAAGTGTTGAGTTGGCCGTGCAGGCAATGCGACGGGGGGCGCGGGACTTTATTCAGAAGCCTTGGGAGAATGCCCGCCTGCTAACGATTCTACGAACGCAGATCGAGTTGGGTCAGGCGCTTCGCCGAGAGCAGCGGCTGGAAGCAGAGAACCGTCTCCTGCGGGCCCAGGGCAGCCCCACCTTAATCGCTAAGTCCGCAGTCATGCAGCCCATCCTCCAGCTTATTGCGCGGGTGGGTCCCTCGGACGCCAATGTGCTTATTACCGGTGAGCACGGGACGGGAAAGGAGGTCATCGCCCGAACACTGCATGCCCTCTCCCCCCGCGCCTCCACCCCAATGGTCATCGTCAACGCAGGTGGACTCTCCGAAGGAGTGTTTGAGAGTGAACTCTTCGGCCATGTCAAAGGGGCCTTCACGGATGCCAAAATGGACCGGGTCGGCCGCTTTGAGTTGGCGGACAAAGGGACCCTCTTTCTGGATGAGATTGCCAATGTCCCTCTCAACCAGCAGGCGAAACTTTTGCGCGTGCTGGAAACCGGCGAAATGGAGCGGGTGGGATCTTCGAAGACCCGTCGTGTGGATGTCCGTCTCATTTCGGCGACGAATGCAGATATCGTCGCGGAGGTTTCCTCAGGCCGATTTCGTGAAGACTTGCTCTTCCGATTGAATACGGTCGAGATCCATCTCCCACCTCTCCGGGAGCGCCGCGAGGACATTCCTTTGTTAGCCATGCATTTTCTCCGGCAGTATTCCGAGCGTTACCGCAAGACCGTCAATGGTTTTGATGGAGCAGCCCTGCAAGTCATCAAGGACCACCCTTGGCCGGGAAATGTGAGGGAGATGGATCATGCGGTGGAACGGTCAGTGCTGCTCGCCCAGGGAAATCTGGTCAAAGCGAGTGATCTGGGCCTCCGCCAAATCCGCGAAAGCACCTCTCGCCTGGAGGAAATGAGTTTGGAAGAAGTGGAGTGTCTGCTGATCCGGAAGGCCCTGAGCCGATTCGACGGGAACGTGAGTCAGGCCGCACAGGCATTGGGTTTGAGCCGGAGCGGATTGTACCGGAGACTCCAGAAGTATGGATTGTGAAGAGAGGAGTTGTCGGTTGCCAGTTCCCAGTTTCCAGTGAACACGGATTCCTCGGATGGTCTTTTATTGCAGGCCCGGGCACGGCTATTTCGCAAATGCCCTCGATCGGCATGGGTATCCGAATCTGGTGAAAATCGAAAGTCCGGTGTCATCCACTGGCAACTGGGAACTGGCAACTGAGAACTGACAACTCTTTTCTGAAAGCTGATAGCTGCTTTTCAGGTACCTCCATGAGTTCACCCCCACGATTCCGCGATCGATTCCGATTGAGCCTGGAACAGCGCCTCTTCGTCATGGCGTTGATGGCCGGATTCCCGGCGGCCCTGGTCTCGCTCATCCTCCTCTGGAAGGGAGATTACACCTCGAAGGTCCAATGGACTCTGATGGTGGTAATCCTCGGATTCTGGTGGGGCTTCGCCTATGCGCTCCGGGGGCGTGTTGTCATTCCATTGCAGACTCTTTCAAATTTACTGGCAGCCCTGCGTGAAGGAGATTACTCCATTCGGGCGCGCAGCTCGAAGCACGAGGACAGCCTGGGAGAAGTCATCCTGGAAGTAAATTCTCTCGGTGAAACCTTGCGAGAGCAACGTCTCGGGGCTTTGGAGGCCACCACGCTGCTTCGAACCGTGATGGCGGAAATCGACGTCTCCATTTTTGCTTTTGACGAAAGGCAGAGACTGAAGTTGGTGAACCGGGCGGGAGAGCGGCTTCTGGCACAGCCGGCGGAAAGACTCCTGGATCGTACGGCCGAGGAGTTGGGACTGGCCGACTGCCTCCAGGGCGAGGACATTCAAACGCTTCAAAAGTCGTTCCCGGGTGGCGAAGGCCGATGGGGAGTCCGTCGTAACGCCATCCGTGAGAAAGGGCTGCCCAATCACCTGCTGGTGATTTCGGATTTAAGCCGTGCCTTGCGCGAGGAAGAGCGGCAGGCGTGGCAACGCCTTGTGCGGGTCCTGGGTCATGAACTGAATAACTCCCTGGCGCCCATTAAGTCAATGGCTGGAACGCTTGAGAATCTGATCCTTCGGGATCCACTCCCGCAGGACTGGCAGGAAGACACACGGAGAGGCCTCAGCGTGATCGGCTCGCGAGCCGAGGCGTTGAGCCGCTTCATGGGAAGCTATGCCCGTCTGGCCCGGCTTCCTCCACCGAAGTTTCAGCCGGTGGAGGTAGGCCCCTGGATACGAAGGGTCGTCGGGCTGGAAACCCGCCTCAATGTCACCCTTCAACCCGGGCCCGAATTGACCATCCAGGCTGACAGCGATCAACTGGAGCAGTTGATGATCAATCTCGTCCGGAATGCCGTTGACGCATCCCTGGAAACAGGGGGAGGAGTCCAGGCGGGCTGGAAGAAGAAGGGGAATTACATCGAGGTGTGGGTCGTCGATGAAGGCCCTGGCCTCTCGAATACGGCGAATCTGTTCGTCCCCTTCTTTACAACCAAGCCCGGAGGTTCAGGAATCGGACTGGTTTTGAGCCGTCAGATCGCTGAGGCTCACGACGGCAGCCTTACTCTCCGGAACCGCCCCGCGAGTCGTGGTTGCGAGGCTCGGCTTCTTTTGCCACGATGATGTCCATAGTACGTTATAATGGCTCGACTAATCATGGAGGTTCAGGATGAAAAAGGCCCTGGTGGCTGGTGTTGTGTTGTGTCTGGGAATTGCCGTGGCTGTGCCGGCTGTGGCGAAAGAAGGTGAAAAGGAAGAGGATCGACTGGAGGAATGCGGTCAGGTGTTGAAGGAGGTTTTAGATGTCCCTGAGGATATCCCCCAGGATCTTCTCGACAAGGCGGAATGCGTGGTGATTGTCCCTTCCACCAAGAAGTTGGCAATTGGAATTGGCGGCAGCTACGGTCGCGGGGCCATGTCATGCCGCACCGGATCGAATTTCACGGGCCCTTGGAGTCCGCCGGCCCTCTATGCGTTGGAGGGTGGGAGCATCGGCTTCCAGCTGGGCGGGCAGGAAACTGACTTTGTACTGCTGATCATGAACCCTCGCGGCGTGTCGTCCCTTTTGAGAAGCAAGGTGAAAATCGGCGCGGACGCCTCTGCAGCGGCAGGTCCAAAAGGACGCAACGCGACCGCCGATACCGACGTCGCCCTGCGTGCGGAAATTCTGACGTATTCGCGTTCACGCGGCCTGTTCGCGGGTATCTCACTCGCGGGCTCCACATTGAGGCAGGATAGCACCGCCAACCTCCGGGTCTATCAAAAAGACGTCAGCGCGCGGGACATCGTTCGCAAGGGAGTCGTCAAGACGCCTCAGGCCGGGCAATTGATGGTCGATGTGTTGAACAAGCGCTCTCCCAAGAACCTATCTGACCCGAATTCGCTCAAAGAATAATGGCGGGATAAGTGTTCCAGAGGGGAAGGCGTAATCCCGGGCGTGAAAAGTTATCAGGCCGGATTAACCTTCCTTTTTTGGAGATCCGGGGCGCTGCTTCGACGCGTTGCTTCATGGCCGATGCCACAGGAAGACCCTGATCCCGATCGGAGATGTTTTACTGAACCTTTCTGGTTCCCCATCGTAGTATTAGAGGTACATAACGGGAGAGGGTGAACTTATGATCAAGTTCTTGCTCTGGTGCATTCTGCTGGTGCTGTGCTGGCCCCTTGCCCTACTTGCCTTGATTCTGTATCCCTTGGTGTGGCTGTTGCTGCTTCCCTTCCGGCTTCTGGGCATCGCTGTCGAAGGGGTCCTCGATTTGATTTGGGCCCTATTTACATTTCCCGCACGGGTCCTGGGTGGCTCTCCCCACCGGTAGCCTGTCCTCTTATCCAAACGTCGCCTGGTATTGAGGGTGACGTTTATCCTGCCATCAATTTTCGCCGACAAATCAAATTCAATTCACGGGGTCAAGAGTCAAAACTCACCACCGGAAGGTAGTGGATCGTTCAGATCCTGCCTACCCACCGACGCATCCTGAACTGAGAATCCCCCCAGCAGGAGCTGGTGGATTGTTCAGGTCCTGTCTCCCGTCAAGGTAAGACTTGAACCATCCCCTCCGCCCGGGCGGACCGTCGGGGGGATTCGAATATGAATAGGGAAGTGCTGGGTAGGTCGAACCTGAAGGATCCCCCAACTCCCGTTAGGGGAATTGACTTAACGTGAGCTGCTCCCACCCTGTCGTCAGAACCTTACGGTATCCGCTTAACCGATGTGGGGGGGTGGCTCAATCCCCCATCACCTGCACAACGATGTTGCGCTGCCTTCTTCGATTGTCAAAATCGATGAAAACCACTTGCTGCCAGGTTCCCAACGCGAGACTCCCTTGGCTCAACGGAATTGAAAGCGAAGGCTTCATCAGGGCCGCCCTGACATGGGAAAAACCGTTGTCGTCGCCCCATCGTTTGTTGTGGTCATAGGGAATATCGGAAGGGACGATCCGCTCCAGGGCACGCTTTAAGTCCTCCAGGACCCCCGATTCGAATTCAATGGTAGTGATGGAACCCGTGGAGCCAGGGCAAAAGACCGTGACCAGCCCCTCTTTCATCGCCGACCGGTTCACAATCGCGACCACCTGGCCGGTGATATCCAGGATATCGTTAAGTCCTTTGGTATTCAGCGAAAGAGTCTCGGAGTAGATCATAGGGATTCCATGGAGGAGACTGACGTAAACTGGCGCGGGCCTCCCGATCGTCGGATCCCGAGCTTTTGCATGCGGGAGTTCAGGGTCGTCCGGTTGATCCCCAGGCGTCGAGCGGCTCCGTGGGGCCCGCCGATCACTCCACCGGTCTCCTCCAGGGTACGGAGAATGTGCTCGCGTTCGAAATCCTCCAGTGTTCTCGCCTTCGTGGGTACCCCCTCGGCAATGGACAGGGCCGTGGCGACATGCTTCAATTCCAGGGTATCCCCCTCGCACAAGATCACTCCCCGTTCAATGACGTTTTCCAACTCGCGGATATTTCCTGGCCAAGGATATTGCTGGAGGGCCTCGATGGCTTTCGCCGAGATCTTTGTGATGTCTTTGTTGAATCTCAACGAGTGCCGATGTACAAAGTAGTGAACCAGGGGAACGATGTCATCCCGGCGATCTCTGAGGGGCGGCAGGTGCAGCGGAAAGATGTTCAAACGGTAGTACAGGTCCTGGCGGAATTCGCCGCTTTGAACCATGGCCGTCAAATCCCGGTTTGTGGCCGCGACGATGCGTACATCCACCTTGAGGGTCTTTATGCCCCCGACGCGTTCGAACTCGTGCTCCTGCAAAACTCGCAGCAGCTTGGACTGAACGTCCTTGGGAACTTCCCCGATCTCATCCAGAAAAATTGACCCCCCGTCCGCTAACTCGAAGCGGCCATTCTTGCGGGTGATGGCGCCCGTAAAGGCCCCTTTCTCATGTCCGAACAGCTCGCTCTCGATCAATCCCATCGGGATGGCGGCGCAATTGACCCGCACAAAGGCACGCTCCTTCCGCGGGCTGAGGTCATGGATCGCCCGCGCAATGAGTTCCTTGCCGGTTCCCGTTTCCCCTGTGATCAGGACGGTGGAATCCGTCTTCGCGACGCGTTCGACGCCGCGGAGGATCTTGCGAAGCTGGCGGCTTTGCCCCACAATTTCTTCAAAATTCTGCTCCGTCTTGATCTCCTCCTGCAAATATACATTTTCCTCTTTGAGCTGATTCTTCAACCGCGTGATTTCCTCGTAAGCCAACACGTTGCGGAGGGCGACGGCGACCTGCTTGGCCACCTGCCTTAAGAAGCCCCGATCCGTATTGTCAAAATGGTGGGCCTCCCGACTGGCAAGATTGAATCCCCCGAGTAGTTTTTCCTGGACAATCAGCGGGACAATGAGAACGGAGAGAAACCCTTCCTTCAAATAGATGTCCGTAAACCACTTGAATCGTGGGCCGGTCCGCAGGTCACTGATCAGGACAATGTCCTTGTGCTGCATCAGGTATTGACCCAGGGTATCATCTTCTAAAGGGAATTCCAGTTGAGGTTCAAACACATTGAAGTCATCCGCCTCGGTAGGCGGGTGGTGGACTCCCCCCAACTGGATGTGCCTGGGCTCGTCAGCGGAAAGCACCACAAACAACCGGACCACTTGTTTGGCCTCCTCCACCAGCACTACCGAAGCGGCATCAAACGAGACATAGCGGTGCAAGGCACGAAACAGGGAGCGAAACAACTCTTCCCGGTTGAGGTGTGACGCGATCGCATTGTTGACCTCGAGAATCAGCTGGTGCTGTCGTTCGAGGCGCACTTTTTCCTGCAAGGCAAAATTGTCTTGCTCGAGTTTTCGTGACACCCGTTTCAACTGCTCATAAGTGGTCGCGTTGTCGTAGGCCAGGGCCACGATCCGAGACACCTCTTCAAACAACGTCCGGTCTTCAGGGGAATACGCATTCACACGACGGCTGGCAATCGAAAGGATGCCCGCGACACGGTCCCTGACCACCAGGGGGACCGCACATCCCGAACGCAATCCGCCCTGCATCAGCTTCGTTGCACTCAGCGTGAACTGCTCGGCTTTCCCAAAATCGGGGATCACTATGGATTCGCGGTGGTCATAAACCCAGCCGGCAATGCTCCCCTTGCGCGGGACCTTCACGTATCTGGTCAACACCGCGCTAGGGGCATCGATCTCCAACATCTGAATCTGAAAGCCGTCTTCATCGGGATCCGGGATGAGCACCGCCGCATAATTGAGATCCACGAGGCGACGCAGCGATTTGACCGCAGCATGAAACACGCCGTCCGGATCAAGTTTTGACACGGTGGCCGTTGTCATTTCGAGAAAAGCCCGGTATTTTTGTTCTACTGAACTCATATCATTCTGGTGACTGAAGATTGTTTCCCTGATTAAACCTGAAGGCAATCTCCACAAGCTTCCTTTGCGATCCTTGCACCTTCGTTGCGGCCTTTGCGGTTACCTTTTCGTCCTCGGAAAATTCCCGAGCACCCTCAATCGAGAATCCTCTCCCCTATTTTCTGCTCCAGTGCCCTCTCATAGACTGTCGCGCCGACGGCAAGATCTTCCAGCGCGATCCCGAGGGACTTAAAGAATGTAATCTCACCATTCGTTTCCCGGCCCTTTGATCTCCCGGTCACGACCCAGCCCAGTTCCCCCACCTTCTCCCAGTACATCAGACCGCGTTCCACGCATCTTTGGAATTCTCCTGCTTCCATTTTGGCCTGATCGAGGGAATCAACGACAATCCGGTCCGATCGCAGGACCGTGGTTGTATCCACCTCAGCGCGAAGCGGGGAATTTCCCCCGATCACATTGAGATGCGCCCCCTCGCCGAGCCAGTCCCCGTCGAAGAGCGGTTCTGTTGCCATTGTGGCAGTAATGATGATGTCCGAACCCTCGACGACAGACCTCGCCTCAGTAACAGGCTGGACTTCAATTTTCAGCGCTGCCTCCATCGTCTTGCAGAAAGCCTGCCTTCGATCGGTCTTTCGGGAGAACGCCCTGACACGTCTGATTTTTCTTACAGCACATACGGCCTGCAATTGGGTTTGGGCCTGGTATCCCGTCCCGAAAATCCCGACGTTGGCGGCCTCTTCCCGTGCCATCCATTTCGTGGCAATCCCGCTGGCCGCGCCGGTCCGCATCTGCCCCATGCGGTCTGCCTCGATAATCGCCAGCAACTCACCGGTTTCTGAATGGTAGAGGTTGACCAGGAACTTTGAACCAGAAGTGAACCAGGTGTATGCCTTGAAACCGATGACTCCGAACGCGGGAAGTCCAGCCACCATCAGATTCAACCCGCCATGTTTTTGATGGATGCGGGCGCGGGGCAGATTCATGGCGCGGCCATGCCCCAACTCCACAAAGGCACGCTCCACCGAGGCCAGGGCCGTCGGCATGTCCAGCAATCGCTCCACATCGGATTCCCGCAAAAGCAGCGCCACAGTTTACCTGTCCCTGAAAATTGTTAAACTTGATACAACCACAGTGGTATAAAATGTGTCAATGCGAAACGAGCTTCGGCTCGTACTACGAAAATTCACGATTGATGGGAAGGTCAGGGAGAGACACCTTTTCTTAGAACCTCTCGCGGGAATGTTAACAAAGCAGGTGTCTGTCCCTTTTTCCCGAAAATTCACAGTTAATGGGAGATCCTATGGGAGAAGGCTTATTTCAGCCGATGCATTTGCTGGTTATCCTGGTCATTGCGATCTTCGTCTTTGGCCCCAAGAAATTACCGGAGTTGGGAAAGAGCCTGGGAGAAGGGATTAAGGGCTTCAAAGATGCAATGAACGGAGGGCTTTCCGCTGAAGATACGAAATACAAGGAAGCCCCCAAGCAGATTGAAGAGAAGTCGTCGGCGGAGAAATAGGGATTCGGGTGTCGGGTCCCATCTCCCCGAAGGATGTTGAAGGTTGCAATCTTATAGCTCCGCTAGGAGTGGCATATTTATAGGGGAAGGGGTCCTAAACGGCATTTGTCGAGCTCCAGCGGAGCGACATCGTACCTGGGGGAAATCGGGATAGAGGCCTTGGCTATAAGCATATCGCTCCTCTCGGAGACTTACTGAGAAATACGTGACTCTCACTATATTTCATTTGCCGATAAGGCGTCCAAAGTCTCGAATCATCATGTCGATAGTATCTTCGCCAACAAGGATAAATCGCTCTGGAGATCGAAATGTGCACGTGCGACGGATGAATGGAGGAAGGAGTTTGCCCAAAAAAAACATAAATGAAAATCCCAAAAATATGAACTTGTAGCGCCAGTAATTGCTGAGCTTCCCACCGTACGGAATGAAAACTGACGTCCAAAACTTTTCGGCTGGGACGATGCTCACCCAAACAGCCGCATCACTTGGAAAGTTGACCTCGCCGAGAAGATACAAGCGCAGTTCCTCTTCATACCGCGATCCAAGGCTTGGGGTGAGAAGCAGATCTTTTCCTGACTTCCAAGCATGCGCTGAACCCCGCCACAAAACACTCGCCACGAAGTAAGTGAGCTTCCCGACGTCTATTTCAGCGATATTCGCCGAGGAATAAACCTTGAGCCGATTGCTAAGCAGAGGCTGAGTTCGATCGATCAGAGCTTTCAACTTGAACCCTTCGCCAACTCTGGAACAATAATCGAGAACCCATCGCTCCCCGTTCACATCGAATCGTTCTTCGCATTCCATGCAGAGCACGTAGTCTGTAATCTGCTCATTCTTTTGTATGATAACCGCTGGCTTGATAACCACAGGTGGGGCACCTTCGGATTGCTGTATGAGCTTGTACGCTGCCTTTGGTATAAAGTGGCTCCTGCATAGATCGCGATTCAAGTGACAGAGTTTGCATCTTCGGACTGGACCCATTGTTAATCCTGCATCCTTAGGTAACTTAGAGGATTTTATTCAACATGGCTCCGCAACTTGCCTTTCCTCTTCATCCTCCTCGCGGGCATACTGGACAAGATCTCAATCGTTGCGCCGAAATTCAATTGTCACAAAAGTTCCCCCTGAAGCGGGGATGTGATTACCCCATCTTAAACCATCAATCGATGGTGCCTGGTCTCAACAATCAACGAATCACCTTGTTGAATTTTGAAACCTACCCCCTATTTCTTTCTGCCCTAATTCTTTCGGTAATATAATAGTGAAGTGAAGCCAATCAACTTCGCCCGATACTCTCCGTATGATTGATCCAGGCGGTCAGCGCATCAAGGCAGAACCACCTTCTGAAAGAACTTGTCGGCCGTCTTGGGATCGAGGGTTTTCAGCTTCTCGTAAACCTTGACGACATCCGATCGCTGGCCATTCTGATTGTAATAGAGGCCCAAGTTGTACCACGCCTCTGCATCGTCCGGTTTCAGCCGGATGGCGTCCTGAGTTGCGCTGATCGCCTTGTCGAATTGTCCAAGGCGGCGGTAGGCGGTACCCAAGTTCACCCATGCGTCTGCATGGTCTGGTTTCAACCGGATGGCTTCCCGCAAGGCGCTAACCTCCTTGTCGTATTGTCCATGGCTGCCGTAGGCAGTGCCCAAGTTGTACCACGTGTCTGCATGGTCCGGTTTCAACCGGATGGCTTCCTGCAAGGCGCTAACCTCCTCGTCGTATTGTCCAAGACTGCTGTAGAAAGTGCCCAGGTTGACCCACGGGTCTGCATCGTCCGGTTTCAGCCGGATGGCTTCCTGCAAGGCGCTGATCGCCTTCTCATATTGTCCAAGACTGCCGTAGAAAGTGCCCAGGTTGTACCACGCCTCTGCATGGTCCGATTTTAACCGGATGGCTTCCTGCAAGGCATCAATTGCCTTGTCGTATTGTCTAAGGCGGCCGTAGGTAGTGCCCAAGTTGTACCACGCGTCTGCATCGCCCGGTCTCAGGCGAATGGCTTCCTGCAAGGCGCTAATCGCCTTCTCATATTGTCCAAGGTTAAAGTAAGATACTCCCAAGTTATACCATTCCACTGCAAAGTCCGGTTTCAGTCGGATGGCTTCTCGGTAAGCGCTGACCGCCTCCTCGTATTTGCCCGCCTTTTGGGCTTCGTACCCCTTCACGAGCCACACGAAGCACTGGAAGGCGGGACTGTTACCGCGAGCGGCGGGCGCGGCGGTTGCAGGTTGGCGGTCGAGCGCCAGCGTCCACTCGCCCGGCAGGGCAAAATTCAAGCTCTGGCCCTCTTTAAGATAAAACGTGGTAATGCCTACCAGCTGTCCTTCAGCGTCAAACAGTCCGCCGCCACTTGATCCGGGGGAAATGGCGGCTGAAGTCTGAATCACCCGGTCTTTATCGAAATCTCGCAAGCCGGAAATCAGACCTTCTGAAATGGTCAGCTCCAGACCCTGCGGCGCGCCAATAGCATAAACCTTCTCACCCACAGCGAGCGTAGAAGAATCACGAACTTGAACAGCAGGGGCAGCGAGCCCAGCGACGGAAAGCTCCGCCAGGTCATGGTCGGCATCAACCTTCACGAGCCGGGCAGGCCACGTCTTTCCGGCATGACCGACCCTGAAGCTCACGCCATTCTCGATAACATGGCGGTTCGTCACAACGCGCCCCGTCGCGATAATCACTCCGCTGCCGAAGGCCGCGACTGAACCCTTCGCTTCGAGCGACTCAACCACCATCACGGAAGGGGAGACACGCTTGAAGATTTCCTGCGGCGAGAGCGGCACAAGAGGACGCTGGCCTAGAGGCGTCTTAATACCTCGCACTTCGGGGACGTCTTGGTTGCGAACCTCCTGTGCTTGGAGAAAAACGACAAAAAGGAAGGATAAAATTGAGACTGTTACCAAAGAAGGTGAGAATCGACGCATCATAATAGCCTCCATCGTGATGACTTCAAAAACGATGGTGCCTAGTCTCAACAATCAACGAGTCAGCTTGTTGAATTGTGAAACCTGCCCGTCAGAAAATTTGATCAAGTGTCAAGAAAGTCGCTTGGAAAATTTGTCAATCCACGAAGGGCGAAGCCCTATAAATCTTCCGGGCTCGAACCGGTTGCCTTTGCCAACCGTGTCAGCAGACGAGGAACTATCTCTTTAATTCAGGGGAAATTTCATCACGCTCAAGCCGGTCAGCCACCACGCGAAGGGCCAGGGCTTGCACTTTCGCACGAGCCTCTTGTGGAGTCCCACCATAGGCCAAGACGCCAGGGAGTTCTGCAACCTCTGCTATCCAGCGTCCATCTTCCTCTTGTTCCAGCTCAACCAAAAAAGTCATGCAATACTCCGCTTGTCCTATCTCCTGCGAATCGATTCTATCATAGTCCCTCCGAGTGAAAGAATTCCGCCTCAGACCTTACTAATTTCCAATCCAGGAAAAGAGCGGGTGCCGCAGACATGTCCGCCTGGGCGGACATGTCTGCGAAGAGTGATCCATGACGCCTCTACTCTCCCCGGCAAGGCCACCGGCAAATCCCCCAAGGGCCACGACCAGCCGCGGCCTTCAGGATTCTGGCAGACGCAGGCATGCACACAACGCATGCCTGCGGCACCCCGGCAACCCTATTCTTTTTCCTCAGGATTAGGCCGTGAATCACCCCTAACGCCAGAATTCTCATCCCACTACCGGGAGGTGGTGGATCATTCAGATTCAGCCTACCTACGGACCGCGTCCGACTGGAAAATCCCTCCCGCGGAAGCTGGTGGATCGTTCAAATCCCGACTTTCACTAGGGCGGGGACTGACAACTTCCCCTGCTTTCCTGCCGTCGACTCAGAAATGGCCGTGATCCCTGGCAATGGAGTCACCAAGCTACTTCAGAAAGCATGGTGGTTTTGTTTTGATGGTAGGACTTGAATCATCCCCCAACCCCCGTTGGGGGAATTAAGATTTTCAGGTCCGACCTCTCCCACGGTAAAATGCTCGCCATTTTTTCATCGGCGCCTTCGCACTTCCTCGAGAGTGCGGCGCAGGAGGCCTAAAACTGCCTTGTCCTTGTCGCGGGCAAATTCGGCTTTCATCTCGATCAGTTTCTCGAGGGTCAGAACGCGCACCTTCAGCCCGTTTGGGAGATTCAGTTCAGACGTGGCATTCAGCAGTTCTGCATACCCACGATCCAGATTCTTTCCAATCGCCCCGAGAAGGTCGAGTGGCCCATACTGCGTCATCAAAAGTTGATGTCCCGGGGACGACAGATGAGATCGGACGGGTTTGCTTCGACGAATCCCCTGTTCGCGGAAGTATGCTTTAAGGGATTTCAAGGCGGCCATAAGCCGTTCAACGTTTTCGGGGTCCCGCGAATGCACCAGATCCAAATCAAAGGTGGAGATCGGCGCGCCATGCAAAACAGCACAAACACCCCCGACGATGATGAAATCAACCTTGTGCTTTCGAAGGGTCTGGAGAATGGAAAGGAAATCAGCCTTTGAAATTGTTTTCACTGCGCAACCTCATCATTGCGCGCACATGATTTTGTAGAGTCTCGAGACGCTCGGCAGGGGTCAATGAAAGCATCCATCGAATGAGTGACACGTCGATCCCATCTTCGTTGTATGTCTCCCTCTTCCCGAAGGACTGGATCAGATCTTTCCCTGTTTTTCGACTGGCCACTGGTGTCATTCGCCGCTTCATTTCAACTCCCCCACATGATGCAGTCTACCCGAAGGAATCAATAGAGGCCCACGGTCTGCCTCTTGACAGGCAGTAAGTTTTCAGCTGTTCAGGATCACATATTATTCTTTTTCCAGGTGGCAGGTAAGAAAATCTACCCCTGTGTGAGTCCCCCTGCGCCTTTTCATGCCCGGAACGCTCAGGCATGTTCCGCTGTTCTTAAAGATTCAGATCGGCACTCCTGATGCGTTCACAATTTTCGTATCAGACCCTTCCAATCGGATGACATCCCTCATTGGTGAACGTTCGACAGCGGTTGAATGCGCCGCACATGGATTTGGTTCTCGCGTTTACGGGTTTGAGCGATGTCGTAAGAGGCTTGCATTCGCATGAGCGTGTCCATCTTCACTCCAAAGGCTTTCTCGATACGGAGTGCCATGTTCCCGGAAAGGTCAGCCTTGGCGTTGAGCAGGCTGGAGAGCGCGGGCCGGGAAACATGAAGCGCGGCCGCCGCCGCCGTCACCGAAAGCCCCGCGGGCTCGATAATCTCCGTCCGAATGAAATCTCCGGGATGGGGCGGGTTCTTCATAGGCATGGCGTTTACTCCTCTTATCTTAGTGATAGTCTTCCAAATTCAAGTCGCAGATTTCGCGTTCTGCAATGTCGATCCGGAACGTTAAGCGGCGATTGCGGGTGACGCTGAGGCTCCATGTGTCCTTGCGGTCACCAGTAAGAGTGTGCACCTTCCACGCCGGCAGCGAGCGTAATTCCTGGGGGTCTTGCATGTCATCGAGAAACGCCAGCATCTTGCGAAGCTTTTCCACCGTATCGGTTGGAACGCTCCTGGCGCTGTCTTCCGCGTAGAGCCTCTTCAGGCCCTTATGGACAAAGTTCCGTATTTTCACCAGACCGACTGTAGCCCGTCGCTTAACACTTGTCAAGTGGGGTCCCTGAGTGCGCTGCACACCCCCCGGTGCAGCCACCCGCAAATTCCCCTAGGATAACGCCGTCGGCGGTCTTCAGGACTCTGGCAGACGCAGGCATGCACAAGACGCATGCCTGCGGCACCCGGGAAAAACAGTGAGTCTTGGGACCCTTTCGATTGCCACTCAAGGACGGTCACGAATGCCGCAGACATGGGCTTTTTGCATTGCTGCGAAGGGCGGTACCTGGAGCCGCTACTCCCCCGAAGGAGGGCGCCCGCAGATCTTCAAAGGGGCGGGCCGACCGGCACTCTTCGAGACTCTGGCAGACGCAGGCATGCAAAAAATGCATGCCTGCGGCCCCCCGGGTACCTGCTCCCGTTTGACTCTCTAGTCTCCTCTGCCTATAATTGCCGTTACTTATTTACCGCCTCTTTCACGCATTCGCCCTCTCTCAGGGCAAGGAGTCATTCATGAGCTCTGACGAACTTGCGCCCGTCATCATTTCAGGTGTCCGGACGCCCATCGGGCGATTCTTGGGCGGGTTGAAACCGCTCTCGGCAGTCGCGCTGGGCGCCATTGCTGTCAAGGCGGCAGTAGAGCGGGCGGGATTTGAACCCAAACAAATTGATGAGTGCATCATGGGGAATGTGGTGCAAGCCGGGCTCGGTCAAAATCCAGCACGCCAAGCCGCCCTCGGCGGCGGGCTGCTCCCCCAGGTCGGGGCCTTTACAGTCAACAAGGTTTGCGGCTCCGGACTGAAAGCGGTGGGACTTGCAGCGCAGGCCATCCAGTGCGAGGACCAGGAGATCGTCGTTGCGGGCGGGATGGAATCGATGTCCAACGCCCCTTACCTTATCCGCAAGCTTCGCGAGGGCTACCGGCTGGGAAACGGTGAGGTCATTGATTCCATGATCCACGATGGGCTGTGGGATGCCTACGAGGACTACCACATGGGATTGACGGGCGAACTCGTCGCAGAAAAACACAAGGTCTCTCGCGAGGAAATGGACGAGTACGCGCTGAATTCCCATCAAAAGGCGATCCGGGCCATCAAAGAGTGCCATTTCGAATCCCAGGTTGTTCCTGTTGAAATTGCCTCCAGGAAGGGGACAACGGTCATCAAGGTTGACGAAGGACCGCGCGAAGATTCTTCGTTGGAGGCCCTGCGTGCACTCAAACCCGTATTCAAGAAGGACGGCACCGTCACTGCCGGCAACGCCCCCGGAATGAACGATGGGGCTGCGGCGCTGGTCGTCACTTCCCGTAAGAAGGCCGACGCGCTCGGCAAAAAGTCCCTGGCGCACATCGTCGGCCAAGCCACGGCCGGACTCGAACCGAAATGGGTCATGATGACCCCGGTGCCCGCAGTGCAAAAACTCTTGCCCAAGATCGGTTGGAAAAAGGAAGATGTCGATCTCTGGGAATTGAACGAGGCGTTCGCGGTGCAATCGGTCGCCGTCGTCCGCGAGCTGGGGCTCGACCCCGAAAAGGTCAACGTGAATGGCGGAGCAGTGGCCCTGGGTCACCCCATCGGCGCGAGCGGCGCCCGGATCCTGGTGACCTTGCTCCACGAGATGATTCGACGGGACTTGCACCGTGGCGTGGCCGCCCTTTGCATGGGCGGTGGCAACGGAATGGCCCTGGCCATCGAACGATGAAAATGGACTTCTGGCGGCGGTCTTTGGATCTCCCATTCGGCAAACATAAAGGAGCAATTGACATGAATATGAATCGTCGGATCCTGGCGGCAAAGCACCTCCTCGGAGTGACGATAGCCGCTCTTTTCCTGTGTTCAAGTGTCTTGGTTGCTGCGGATGTCAAAGGGGAAATGATCTCTTATAAGAGCGGCAACGAAACGATCAACGGCTATCTCGCCACTCCTTCCGGGGCCGGCCTTCATCCCGGCCTCGTTGTGATCCAGGAATGGTGGGGCCTGAATGACTGGATCAAGGAACAGGCCCGCAGTTTTGCCGCACAAGGTTATGTGGCCCTGGCGCCGGACCTGTACCGCGGCAAGGTCGCGACGGAACCGTCCATGGCTCACGAATTGAGCCGGGGCTTGCCCGACGATCGTGCGCTGCGCGACCTGAAAGCCTCTTTTGACTATCTGCAGTCACGAAAGGATGTCAAGAAATCCGCCATTGGCTCGGTGGGCTGGTGCATGGGCGGCGGACTCTCTCTCAAGCTGGCTCTCAATCAGCCCGAACTCAGGGCCTGCGTTGTGAACTACGGTGCCCTCCCCTCGGATGCCGCCACCATTGCCAAAATCACAGCCCCCGTGCTGGGAAATTTCGGGGCCGAGGATCAGGGCATCCCCCCGGCCGCGGTGAACGCATTCGAAAAGGAGATGAGAACCCAGAAGAAATGGATCGATGTGAAGATTTATGCCGGTGCGGGCCATGCCTTTGAGAATCCGAATAACACTGCCGGTTACCGCCAGGAGGCCGCCAAAGACGCCTGGGAACGTATGATTAAGTTCCTCAATGAGAATCTAAAGTAAACGTTCCTGAAGAGTCCCAAGTCCAAGGTCCCAAGTCCCAAGTCCAAAGTCCAAGGTCCCAAGTCGAGGGTTCCAAGTTCAGAGTTTCAAGTTCAAAGTTGAGAGCCCTCGAATCCACATTCAGAGATAATCCTCACCTTGTATCCGACGTCCGGTTCCTGAATTCGGACTTCTGACCTCGGACTTCTGACTTCCGGCTCTCGACGTCCAGCACGCGACTTCCGCCCTCCGGCCTCTGGCTTCTCCCTCCCGGCTTCCCCTCCCCTCAACTATTCTCCCTCATTCTCTCTTGAACCCTCCTTCCCACGCAGGTATCCTACCCTCGCACGTTCTTCACTCCACTGACCGGAGGCTTTTTATGTCACATCCCATTGAGACGATCGGCGTTATCGGGGCTGGAACCATGGGAAATGGGATTGCCCAGGTGAGCGCCATCGCAGGGCTGCACGTTGTCCTCAAAGACATCAAAGACGAATTGTTGGACCGCGGTTTGAAAACCATTGAGAAATCCCTCGCAAAATTCGTTGAGAAAGGAAAGCTGACTTCGGAACAAAGAGCGGCCGCCCTCAAGAACATCGGCACGACGCTGACTCCTCAAGCGCTTGCCCGCTGCGATTTTGTCATTGAAGCCGCCAGCGAAAACTATGAAGTCAAGAAGAAGATCCTTGAAGAGATGGACGCCATCTGCCCCCCGGAGGTGATCTTTGCAACCAATACCTCGTCCATTTCAATCACACGGCTCGCCGCTGAGACCCACCGCCCCGATAAATTCATTGGAATGCACTTTATGAATCCGGTTCCTCTGATGGTCCTGGTCGAAATCATTCGCGGGATTGCGACCAGCGATGCCACCTTCGAGGCCACCCAACTGCTTTCGGAGAAGGTCGGAAAGGTCCCCTGCGAAGTGAACGACTATCCGGGATTTGTGTCCAACCGTGTGCTCATGCCGATGATCAATGAGGCGATATACTGCGTGATGGAAGGCGTGGGAAAGCCCGAATCGATCGACACCGTCATGAAGCTGGGGATGAACCATCCCATGGGCCCCCTGGCGCTGGCTGACCTGATCGGCCTGGATGTCTGTCTCGACATCATGGAGGTGCTTTACAGCGGGTTTGCGGACTCGAAATACCGACCCTGTCCGCTCTTGAAGAAAATGGTCGCCGCCGGGAGGCTGGGGCGAAAAAGCGGGCAAGGGTTTTATAGTTATTCGTGACCCCCGGAAGAGACTGAAGAGACCAACAATTTTGTTGCTTGGGTCGGGCGCGTCCTATATTATTTGATTGTTCGATCGTTGAACGCTGAGTGTGGGTAGTTTGACTTATGATCCTTTGTCAAAAATGTGCCGCTGTGAACCAATTCGGGCAGGAGTTGTGTACCAAGTGCGGGACACGGCTGATGATCACGGCACCGCAGTACGAGCAGGAACGGCCTTCGGTCCAGCCCCTCGAAGAACATCTCCTCGAACGCATTTCGACCTTGGAATATGAACATACCAAGCTGGGCGAGCGCATCGCTCAACTCACCGAAGTCGTCAACAAGCTGGTTTCGGGAAACTTCTACGATCACAAGATGATCGAAGCCATTTCCGTGGCGTTGCAGAAGGCGCGCGTCGTGGCGGGAAAGACCCTGGAAAACCTGTGGCGCGAGCGCGTACTCGATTACCGCGAAGAGAGCGCCCGCCGGGATCACTTTTCCGCGCGGAAACCGCGGATCCTGCAACTCAGTCCTGAGAAGCATCGCCCCCGCGTCAAGATCAAGCTCAACGAAGCGGAGTCTCTGCTCTTTGGAGCGAACCACTCCAAGGAAGGCCTGCGATTGCTCAGGGGACTGATGCGCCGGGAACCGGAGAATTATGAGCTGGCTTTCCTCCTGAGTGAATATTTCTACTCCATGAATCGCTTTGGCGAGGCGGCGCAGTATCTGAAAAAGGCGTTAACGACCAATCCTCAGCATTTCGACTCCATTCTTCTCTGGGGGGTGATGCTAACCAACGGAGGACGTTACGCGGAGGCTGAGGATGTGTTGCGGACAGCGCTGGGATTGCGCGCGGATTCGCACATCGCCCACCTGACCCTGGGCGCGGTGTGCGCTTCCCAGGGACAACCGCAGAAAGCAAAACATCATCTCTCGAAAGCGGTAGGATTGGCCCCCTCTTCTTCCATGTATTTTACCGCCGGGGAGATTTCCGCCAACTTTGGTTGGCAAAAAGACGCGATCCACTTCTACAAGAAGGCCATCCAGATCGACCCGACGTTCGATGAGGCCTTCTACAAACTCGGTTTGATCTATCTCAAGAACCACCGCACGCGCGTCGCTGAGAAGTATTTGAGAACGGCCTATCAACTCAACCCCCAGGAATCGCGTTACCGGGATGCTCTGAAGGCGCATTCAAAGCGGCAGGCACGGCAGCAATCGTGAGTGTTGAGCCGTCAGCAGCTCTCTCCCCAGTTTCCTCCCCAATCCGCCCGAGGCGAACGGACGGGTGAACAAAAACTGAAAGGGCGCGGCCACATTCAACCAGACACGATCAGGGTGAGAAGGAGTCATTATGGCAGAGGAGCGAAATGAAGTTCGAGAAAACCGCGATCGGGCAATTGAGGTCGCTCTCACTCAAATCGAGAAGCAGTTCGGAAAAGGCTCCATCATGCGCCTGGGAGTGAAAGAGGCGCTGGTGTCAGTCCCCGCCATCCCGACCGGATGCCTCTCCTTTGATGCCGCCCTGGGTGTGGGTGGCTTCCCCCGCGGACGCGTCATTGAAGTGTTTGGCCCGGAATCCAGTGGCAAGACGACCGTCGCGCTGCACGTGGTCGCGGAAGCTCAGAAACGGGGCGGGATGGCCGCCTTCATCGATGCTGAGCACGCCATGGATGCCAAATACGCAAAGAGACTCGGGGTGGATGTTGACAATCTCCTCGTGTCCCAGCCCGACTCCGGGGAACAGGCCCTGGAGATTGCCGAGGTGTTGATTCGCAGCAGCGCGGTGGACGTCGTTGTCGTCGATTCCGTCGCCGCCCTGGTTCCCCGGGCCGAACTTGAAGGGGAAATGGGAGATGCCCAGATGGGACTGCAGGCCCGCCTGATGTCACAAGCCATGCGGAAGCTCAAGGGGATCGTTTCCAAGTCGAAGACCTGCCTGATTTTCATCAACCAGCTACGGGAAAAGATTGGTGTCATGTTCGGCAACCCGGAGACCACCACGGGTGGCCGCGCCCTCAAGTTCTATGCCGATATCCGGGTCGATATCCGGCGAGTCGGAGCCATCAAGGACGGCGATAACGTCGTGGGGAACCGCACCCGCGTCAAGATTGTGAAGAACAAGCTGGCTTCCCCCTTCCGGGAAGCCGAATTTGACATCCTTTACGGCGAAGGCATTTCGCGCGAGGGTGACCTGATCGATCTTGCCGTTGAGAAAAACATCCTCGAAAAGAGCGGCGCCTGGTTCTCCTATCAAGGGGAGCGGATGGGCCAGGGACGTGAAAACGTAAAAGTGTTCCTCAAGGAGAATGCAGACATTACCAGCAAGATCGAAAGCGCCGTGAGGAAGGCCGTCGGCCTGGAGACGAAAACAGAGCCCTCACCCGCGCCGGCAACCCCGGCCGCCGGAACAGCGGCCGCCGCACCCGCTCGAGGTAAATCGGCGCGTTCTTAGTCCTGAGCAGCCGCCGGGTTTCACCGGTCCGAGTAAAAAACCTGACTTTTGTGACCTTAGACACATCACAAGCGCTTGTTTTTGTGTTACATGATTGACCTGACCTTGTGTTATGATTCCGCCGCCTTTGGTGAAGTTGCGACAGCAAGGCGCCAACGAAAAATGAAGGAGAGGTTCCACGAGCTATGAATCTAAAACTCGCGAGATATTTTTTCGGAGGACTTGTTGCCTTATGCTTGTTGTTTGAGCCTTTGTTAATGAGCTTCTCTGCAATCCGTACTACCCCTTCCACTTCCCCGACCACGAAACGCAAATCAAAAGCCAAACGTAAAACCTTGAAAAAGACCTTGGCCTCGACCGCAAAAGCGTCCAAAAAGACGGTTGCCAAGGGCCGCCGGGGCAGGATCCGGATGGTCGACCCAACCATCGGCGACACCGTGGAGGGTGAGGACCTCGCTGTGCGTCGCGCCTCCGTGGAGGCATTGGGACATATTGATGGCAGTGTGGTCGTGGCGGACCCCTCAAATGGGAGGATTCTCTCCATTGTGAACCAAAAGCTGGCCCTGACTGCTGCCTATCAGCCTTGCTCAACCTTCAAACTGCTCGTCTCCCTGGCCGGTCTGTCGGAAGGGGTTTTCAGCAAAGACTCGGAGTTCAAGTGCCCCACCCACCACCGTGGGTATCTCAATCTGACTGATGCGCTGGCGTATTCGTGTAACGAATATTTCCAGAATGTGGGCGAGCGCCTCGGGTTTGATCGGGTCAAGCGATACGCCCAGCAATTTGGATTCGGTGAGCTTGCCGGCCTCGATATCCAGGGGGAACGGCCCGGATTCTTCCCCAGTGAGATCGATGAGGAATGGGTCAGAAAGCTTTCCAGCCATGGCCAATTCATTGGGGCGACCCCGTTGGAAATGGCTGCCTTTGTATCCTCCCTGGCCAACGGCGGCACCCTCTATTACCTGCAATACCCACGCACCCCTGAAGAAATTGCCAGTTTTGAACCTAAAGTAAAGAGACAATTGGACATTTCCAACTTGTTGCCGGACCTGAAGGAAGGGATGAGCGGATCGGTGACTTACGGTTCGGGCAAGCACGCCTACGACCCACTGGATCCGGTGTACGGCAAGACCGGCAGCTGCAGTGGACAGGGAACCCACCTGGGATGGTTTGTTTCCTATGCCGGCGATTCTGAACGCCAGCTCGTCATCGTGGTGTTGACTCGAGGGTCACTCCGCACGGAAGGACCCTTTGCCGCTGGAGTGGCTGGAAAGATTTATCGAGAACTCTCTCAGCAGAATTATTTCGCAAGACGGGAAGAAAAGTCGAACCCCACGGGCGTTGCCAACGACAATCTTTCTCCTAATAGCCGCATCAACGAGCGCTGACGGAGGGTAGTTACAAACCGAATCGAATCAGAAACCGCCCTGAGAATCCGAGGTGATGAACCCGGGTCTCTCGGGGCGTTTTTGTTTGAAGCGGGGTTTATAAACCAAATTCCCATTCCATGAATCTGGTGACGCCTTTGGAGTGCGCAAGCTTGCTTGCACTTTGGCCCGGCCGCTTGCTGCGGCGGGGAAAGCCCCCGAAGCGAACTTCGCCCCGTGAAGGCGGCAGCAAGCTGCCGCACTCAAAAGGAGAAGCCCACAATTCCATGTTTTGGGGAACAGTTTTGCGGGTGTCAAATCCAACAACGAATTCCTCGGAGCCGAGGCTTCCGCTGGCTCACAAGGCCTCCACCCTGATTTTTCTAGGATTTTGGCTTTGCAGGCTCCTGACCTTGATGCTCAGCGCACCACTTTGAATTGATCTCAATGTACTTCTGATGTTGCTCCGGCAGTTCATCCAGTGGAAAAATGGCCTGGGGCGGGCACACCGGCTGACACGCCCCACAATCGATGCACTCGTCGGGATGAATCACCAACTGCTCTCCGGCATCGTAGAAGCACTCCACAGGGCATACGGCCACGCAGGCGGTATCTTTCACCCCAATGCATGGCTCCGCTACAATATACGCCATAGACTCTCTCCTTTGAAATTAAGTGGAGCGGGCTATCACACGCTCCCAGAAGCTCCCTCACGCGAAACTGTTAGATTAATTTCGCATCGAGCGGTTGTCAAGCTCTATGACTCAAGTCACTTGCAGCTAAGCGGCCGGACGATGCAGCCTGCTGACCAATCGCCAGCTGCCCGGCAAAAGCATCGCTGCCAGGACGATCTTATAGAGGTCCCCGATTAAAAATGGCCACATTCCCAATGTGACAGCCTGCCCCCAGTCCACTTGCATCACCCATTTCAGCCAAGGGACACCCACTGCTAAGATGGCGAGGTTACCCGAAAGGACCATCACTAAAGCGGAACCCAGTCGCTTTCCATAACCCCGGTCGGCCATCCATCCGACAATAGCGGCCGCCGCAACAAATCCCGCCAAATACCCTCCCGTGGGTCCGAGCAGCCGGGCGAACCCCCAGGTGGCTCCCGGGGCGAATACCGGCAGTCCCGCCAATCCCTGGGCGAGATAGAGCAGTTGAACTGAAATTGCCATCCGCATCCCGAGGAGTCCTGAAAGCAGGAGAACCGCCAGGGTCTGGCCCGTCACTGGAACCGGCGTAAATGGCAGCGGCAAGGACAACCGGGATGACAGGGCCATCAACCCGCTGCAGCCGAGTACGAGGAGCCCCTTCGTCAGTAAATTGACCTCTGGAAATACAAATTCGAAGAAGTTATTTCGCCGCAAAGTCAAGGTGGGGGTCATGAGAACCTCAAAGAATATCGCGAGACTTCGATTATCAACCATCCATTGAGACAAACTCGAAATTTTGCCACTCTGTGGTGAGCTAGCCCTCTTCACCCTTCAAGGAAGGAATCCGGATGATAGACCGAGGTCCTTGAATTTGCAACGGCTTTTCGGAGAAGCAGATGTCAGTGACCAGTGGCCAGTGGCTCATCTGAAACTTTGAACCTTGAACTTGGAACTTTGAACTCTTTCCTCTTACAAGAAGATCTTCAACGCTGTCTCCCGCAGGATCTTTCTCTTGGCTTCGACAGATATGGGCAGTTGCTTGAACTGGTCCAGCACAACCTTCATCGATGGGACGCCCGGGCCGGGCCAGTCGCTGCCATAGACCGTCTTGTTCGCAATTTCTTCAAGGCGTGGAAAATATTCCAGCAACTTCAACGGAGGGATTCCGGATACCTCCAGGAAAACGTTTTCAAACCGGCGCACCAGGAAAAAGGCTTCGTTCATATAGAGGGGCCGGCCTCCATGGGCAAGCAGGATCTTGAGCCGGGGAAAATCGTTGGCCACATCGTCGATATCCATCGGATTGGAGTATTTGTTCCGGGCCCCGGGAAAGATGGAAGTTCCCGTATGAATGGTGACGGGGACGCCAAAGGCCTCTGCTTTAGCGTAGATTGTCCGGAGCCTGTCCCCCTCACGAGCGTAGTCATTGGCATGCATCAGCTGGTGCGGCGGATGGATTTTAATGGCGCGCACTCCCAGTTTCCCGCAGACATAATCCATCTCCGCGGCAACATTCTCGGTGAAGCGCGGATGAACGGAACCGAACGGAATGAGGCGGTCGGGAAAACCCCGGCAATAACTGGCAACCCACTCATTGACCTCCCGGGTGAATCCCAGCAGATCAGGACTGACATAATTGATCAGACCCGCCTTCTCAATCCCGGCCTCATCCATCAGTTCAATGAATCGGCGGGGCTCACGACAGCAGGCCAGGGCCTCGTCAAATCCCTTCTGGGTCCGCCGCATGGTCTCGAGCATCTCCGGCTTCAGCATGCGCCAATCGGTGATGTGGACGTGAAGGTCAATAGCGAGTAAATCCATAATTTTCAACTTCCTTTAACAATCAAAACTCCAAATCCCAATATCCAAAATCCAAATAAATTCCAAATTCCAGTGTCCAAATTCCAAACAAGCTCCCAGTGCCAAGCGCCAATGAGCCCAGCGAGTTTCTTTCTTGGAATTTGGTCTTTGGAGTTTATTTGGATTTTGGATATTGGAATTTGGGGTTTTCTTATCAAGAGTGCTCATTTGCTCGAAAATGCCACGGCCAACCGATCGGCGAGGCGTGGGGCGAGGTGTTGAACGGCAGCGAGGAGCCATCCGGCCCGGGGAATGACGATCTCCCTTTTGTGTGTCCAGACCCCCCGAACGACCGCCCGGGCGACGTCGTCAGGCGACAGGGCTCCCGCCGACCAGGACGAGTTTTGAACCGCTTTGTATTTAATGGCGTTGGGTTGGAACTCCGTCCGGACGCGGCCGGGACATACCGTGAGCACATCCACATGCTTCTCTTTCAACTCCATGCGCAGGGCATTCGAAATTGAATTCAATGCGTGTTTGGTGGCGCAATAAGCGCCCATCCACGGAAAATCCACCTTTCCCAAAATCGAAGAGATGTTGACAATGACTCCTCTCCCCTGTCTCTCGAAATGCGGCATCGCGGATTGAACGGCCCATACCGGGGCCCAGAAATTGAGATTCATGACCTGCTCAAAGTCCTCGGTGGGGACGGTCGCCAGCGGAGCATAGAGGCCCCGCCCCGCGTTGTTCACCAGCACATCCAGGCGTCTAAAATGTGATGCCGTAGTGTCGACCGCCGCTTTCAAGGCCTCTCGTTGGGTGATGTCGCACGGCAGCGCAAGGGCCTCCACGCCGAGATCGCGCAGTTGTCCGGACAGCGCAGTCAACCGAGGGGCATCGCGCGCGACGGCAGCGACGTGGGCCCCTTCCCTTGCGAATTCGATCGCAAGCGCGCGTCCGATCCCGGACGAAGCGCCAGTGATGAATACCACTTTATTCTTAAACTTCATCGTAGGATCTCCTCATCGGATCGCACCACGCGGTTCGTCCGATCCCCGGCTTCCCGGCCCCGGTGGAAGGTTTGCAGACCTCTATCCGCAGCACGAGTGGGAGATTGAATGGGGTATCGTATGAAATCTTCAGGGGATTTGAAAGGAAAACCTGTGCACGGCTTCCTGTGAATTTCGCGCCTTCATGCGAGCTCAACAGAGTCGCCGTGCAGACTGAAATCGGGCCTAGCCCTCCACCTCTTTCGGTGAGGTCTGTTTCTTCGCCTTGGGCTTTTTGTTGACAGCGCCGAAGCTGGCAAGGGCCGCCTCTTCGTTATCAAAAACTTCAAAGACCTTGTCCAGCCGGGTGATCTTCAACACCTCGTACACGCGGGGGTTCGGCTTGAGGAGCTTGAAGGAGCCTCCCTCCTTGGACACGCCTGCCTGACTGCTGACCAAAAACCCGATCCCCGTGGAATCGACAAAGGGGACCTTGCTCATGTCCACCAGGATATTCCCCATCCCCATATTGAGGACGTCTTTCACTTTATCCTTCAAATAGACCGATTCGCCGCCCACTATAAACTTTCCCTCCAGCCGCAATACACAAATCTCTCCCACCACCTGCAAAGTAATCTTCAAAGGTCGGTCCTCCGAGAAAAATCGTTCAAGACGTCAGACGGGATAACCAAATTACTCTGCCCACCCGTCCCCGGTCAAGTATTTCCTGCAATAAGACAAGCCCTGCCTCAAGCCCGCCCCGAAAGTCAAGGTGGAATGGCCCCCGGACTCGCCGGAGCACAGGCCGGATACACCTCCCTCCCAGCGGACTTGCCGGAAGTCACCTCGGGGTTCCATTCCTCAGAGGGGATTTGGGACTCATTGTCGCTCCCCCCTCATTTCTCTCGCCCTCAACTCAAAGGTCCTTCCGAGTCTCATTTTTTCTTAAACTGCTTCATCATGGCATCGCAGTCTTTCTTCAGTTGAGCAGCTGCGTCGATCTTCTTCTTATCCCCTTTGGCTTTGAGCAGGTCGAGGCTTTCGGTGACCGTCGTATTGGTCCGATCGCAGAACATTCTAAAATTGGTCAGTTCATTCAACTGGAGCCGGTCAAACAAGACATCCTGCTCATGGAGAATCTTCGCGATGGCCAACAGGAATTCCCCTGTATCGACGGAGATCGGGCCCGCGGCAAACAGCGTTTTGGCTTTGGCCCGATCATCCGCCACTCCGGCCAGTTGCGTCAGCACGGTGAGCACCCCGTTCTTCAACTCCTCTTCCTCGTCCTTGCTTCGGTCCTCCTCGGCGATCGGCAGACCCTTTTTTACCTTTTCCAGGAAGATACGCGGCCCCGCCTCGATCTGCGGATAAACCCCCTGGTAGGATACGGGTTTGGTCTTATCCATTTTCTTGGAATAGGCATCGAACCCTTCCACGAAATTCAGGATATAGGCTTTCTGCCGCCGGTAGTAGTCAAAGGCGGTATTTCGAAAGTCATTCTTAATCCGCACATCGCGTGTCATCATTCTGCCGTCAGCGTAGGTCTTTCCAAGCTGGCGGCAGCCTTCCGCCAACCCTCCATATATGGTCATCTGCATCAACGCCGCGCTGCCGGCGAGTTCATGGTTGGGAGTGTCGCGCAGGATTTTCGCGGTGTATTCAAGGGCTTTGTCATATTTTGCTATTGAGAAATTCTGTTTCGCCAGTTCAAATCGTCCTTCTGGCGTGGCTGGATTCGGCTGATTCGAAGTACCGGAACATGAAATTAAAAAGACAATGAACAATAGATTGATTACCAGGATGCATGCCCGCTTCTCGGCAAAAGGTTTCTCCAATTTCATCTTCGCCTCCAAAACACTTCGCGTTTGTCCTCAAGGTTGAAAATGCTTTTCCAGATAGCATGGGATTGACGATCTAGGCAACCGCTCCAGCCAATCGGATGCAGGGATTAGACGGAGGGTTCAAATCCTGTTTCCGGCCTGTTCATTCCATCCAAGGCAATCGAGGTGGAGTCCTTCAGAGACTTGTGTCGATTGACTCCACCAACCTCTTGGCCTGAGCCCCTTTGGTATCCTTCAAATGACTGATGTACTTGTCAATTCGCTCGAGGGCACTGCGGACAGCCGCCTCGTCCTCCGCGGCCGCGAGTTGCTTGTAGTGATCCCCAATCTCACTCAACGAACCGGAAAGCAGGTTGAGATAGGTCAGGGCCTCCTTGTCATGATAGTGCTTCTCGAACTCCTCGAGACTTTCCCCCTTCACCGTTTTCAAAAGTGCCTGCATGGATTCCTGGTAAGACTTCAAAATCTGGAAGTGAGTGGGACAGCATTCGTTCTTAACCGCTGAATAGAGTTGGAGCGAGAAACAAAGCAGAGCACAGACACCGATGAAAAGGACCAATCGTTTCATGGATACCTCCAGGTGGGACTCGCGCATTCAGGAGTGCCTCCGCACTCGCTCTCCCAAGACGTGGTCTTATTATGAACTTTTCCGCAAGGAAAGTCGAGTGGAGGATAGGTGTCAGGTTCCTGGTGTCAGGTGTCAGGAAAGGCCATTAAAGACTCGCGATGTGACCAGGAAATGCTTCCTTTCTCTGACTTCAGGCCTCGCCATCAGTTCCAAGGTATCCGAATTCGTCTTTCCGACACCTGAAACCCGACACCTGGCACCTCTCATAGCTTAAACGGATCGTACCGATAGGCGGGACATTGTTCCGCGCGCGTTTTGCCCCCACAGACGTGAAATTTCTGACGCTCTTCGATGGAAATCTCGACCGCATTACAAAAATCCGGCTCCTTGCCCAGATAAGGGTCGTCTTTGAAATGCCCTCGTCGAAATTCCTTCACGTGATGCGCGCAGTGCTCGCAGGAATACACTTGAGTCGCTACTTCAGCCATGATCAGTCCGACATCCTTTTCCAGAAGAATTGATCCTTAGCAGGAACAGAAAAGACCATATCCCTACACCAATTAAACCGCCTTCCTCTCCGGAATCTCCAATCGCCAGGGATCCATGGAGGGGCAAACAGTCTAGCAGAATTGCGCAGTGCTCCGCATGAATTATTTGGGTCTTCCGGGAATCTGCGGGCGTCAGTGAAGGCAAAGTGTGTGCGAGGTGTTGTCCGCGGGCGCTGCTCTGAGCTATTGCGGGCCGACCTTCACGCGAAATGGCTCCTCGCAACTCCGCGGCTGCCATCGAGATTTCAAAGTGGGCCTCCGGGGTTTAAGGACGGTTGGGCTCGCCCTAAAATCAAGCCTGCCCAGGAACGACTCAGACCGTCCCCTGCCGATCCGAACCTCGCATTTCAGCCCTTGGGATCTCTTACCATTACTTTCCATTGCTCCTCATCGAAGCCGAGATACAACTTCTTTCCGATCTGCACAATCGGACGCCTAATGAGATTGGGTTCCTGGACCATTAATTTCAGCGCCTCGTCAAATGCAGGCGGGGCGGTCTTCATATTCATCTTTCGAAACAACTCGTTCCTCGGATTCAGAAACAGCCGGTAATCCCGCTCGCCGATCAGTTCCCGCAGCTCTTCTGTGGAGAGCGGCTGTTTCCCCAAGTCGCGTTCAACCCTTTGCGCCTTCCTGTTTTGCAAGAAACTTCTTGCTTTTCGGCAGGTGGTTCAAGTCGACTTGAAGTAGAAGGTCATCTTTGCCATCGCATCCTCCAGGTCCGCGTGATTGAATGGTCGCCGACCTTGACCAGCCCCTCATGGTAGGCGAATTCATCCCCGGGGGCAAGTGAGGGCGGCCGGATCCCTTGGACTCTCCCCGCTCCGGCCGAATCGATTCTCATTTTCAAACCTCAATAAACTGTGTTAAATTTCTAGCCCTTTACGCGAAGCAGGGCTGGCATGAGCACCCGAGCGACTCAGGCATCCACCACAAAAAACCGCCGCCTTTACATCGATTGGATGCGGGGCCTGGCCTGCCTGTTGATGTTTCAAACCCACGTCTATGATTCCTGGCTCTCGCCTTCAGCGCGCACCGGCATCTTCTTCGGGCTGTCCCAGCGGATCGGCGGCATGCCTGCTCCCATGTTCTTGTTCCTGGCGGGAGTTTCCATGGCCCTGCTCACGCAGTCCTTACGAAAGAAGGGACTGACCGTTGGAGCGAAGATGGAAACCACGCTGAGGCGGGGCTTCAGGATTTTCCTGCTCGGCCTTGCGTTCCGGGCCCAGGAATTCATCCTCGGACTTCCCTGGGCGCCGTGGAAGGACTTGCTCCGCGTCGATATCCTCAACACCATCGGATTGTCGCTCATGCTGATGGGGCTGGTGATTTCCATCTCCAGCACACGGAAGCAGGACTACTTATTGACCGGCCTGGCGACGCTGGCAGTGGCGCTGGCCACTCCCCTGATCTGGTATGGCTCCTATCCCTCCTGGATCCCTTCTCTCTTCACAGACTATTTGCACGGGGGGCGCCGTCCGTGGTTCTTCCCGGTCTTTCCCTGGGTGGGATTTGCCTTCGCGGGGCTCTTTGTCGGGACCCTGATTATTTCCACCAATGAGAAATTCAAGGAATCGACGCTGACTCTCTGGTTCACGGCGGGCGGAGTGGTTTCGATCGCGGCGGGGATGATCATGGACCGTCTGCCGGTCCAACTTTATCCGGTGTACGACTACTGGCACACTTCACCCAATTTCTTTGCGGTGAAGTTTGGGGTCTTGTTGTTGATGGTGGCGTTTTCCTACTGGTGGTGTGAATGGGTGGGGCACCGTGGGTTCAGTTGGGTCGCCCAAATCGGTCAAACTTCATTGCTCGTGTATTGGGTGCACATCCCCTTTGTTTATGGAAGGTTCAAGTACTTCTCTCACGACCTCTCCATCGGGGCAGCGAGCGTCGGCCTGGCGGCTGTCGCTGCATCCATGCTGCTGCTTTCGGTCCTGAAGACGCGTTACCGCGACACCGCCAGGAGCTGGGTCACGGCCACCAGGGCAAGACTAGGTGTCGCAATTCTTTAAATTCCTTTTGCTCCTTTTCGCTTGGCGGCTTCAGTTCCGCTTTTCCGGTCAGAAAGGCGCTCTCATATCCCAGCGCCATGTAATAAATCGCCTTGTCGAAAAACTGGCTGACTCGATCGATTAATTCCAGGGCCTGAAACAGCTCGATGGCGTTGTCCCCAATCCCAGACCCTTTCACCTCTTTCCAAAGGTTCTCCTTCACCAGGATCAATGCGAAAATCACCTCATGCAGAGGCACTCCCTGTTCTGCGCGGCGCTCTCCAATGCCAAAGTTCTTCTTTCGGATTTCATCATCAGTCTTTTGCATGATGCAGTCGGAGAGATGTCGATAGATTTCATAGGCCCGGTCGTGCAACTCTTCCCGGGGGATGTTCTTGCAGAAAATCTGCGTGCGGGGATGTTCGTTAACAGCCTTAAGAAGACGGTCGGCCAGGACGTCAGCATTCTTCTCAATCAGACGGACGAGTTTGAGCGCGATCATGGGGCCTCCTTTCGGGAGGGCTCAGCAGGTAATCGTTTCAATGAACAAATTCTCCTTTCTTGGCCTCAATTATAAACCCTTGGGTCAGGCCAAATCAATGCGATGAATTCCAACACTCCTCGCCCCACCGCCTCATCACGTCCTCATTCAATCCGATGGGAGATAGAATTCATCTTCCCGGAGGGCCCCCACGCTTGTTTGCCCAGGTGAACCAGGAGAACTCAAGTCTCAGGTCAAAGAGCCCACCTGCAAGGCCTGGTTCGAACGGTGTGATCAACCGCAGTCCACCCATGAGCGTTGGGACCGGACTCCTCCTCAGTGGTAGGGAACGCACAATTTGAATTCCCCGTCACAGACGAAGGCCACGGACTCGATCGGTTGGTCGCTGCTGAGCACCATGCTCCCTCTCCAATCCTTCTTGTAATCCCCAATCTGAAACTGGGTCGCTTCACCGGGCTGAAGGGTCATTTCATCGGCCGTCCATTTCTTCCCGGAGTAGTCCAGCATGTCGCAGATGACCTTGGCTTCCGCTGTCCCAATATTTCGAATAAAGATTCCAGTCTTGTTGGAGAGGGAGTCCACAACGAACGGATAACGCGCTTTCTCCGTCAGACCAGACGGCTTTATCGGGCCCTCAGTCACGACGAAGACGGGAATATTCGGATTGGCGACGAGCGCCGGGGTGTTGAAGACGTGAACATCGACATAACCTATATCATCCTTGTTCAGGGTGGCTTTGGACAGATCCAGGGCCACCGTGAAGGTCAATTTCATGGGCGTGGGCATCTGTGGAAGAGGGCAGGCAACCTGGTTGTCAATGAACTGGCAGGAGAGGGAGGTAACGCCCGACCAAACGGGATTCACGGTCATGATCGAGACCTTGGTGAGGGGCGGGAAAAGCAACACCATCAGTGCGTTGGATGGGGGAATGAACACGCTGGTCGTCTCGACCTCGATCGGGTCGAGAACCACCACTTGCCCCGCAGTGGCCGCAACACTCGAAGCTCTGACCGTAAACTGGTTCTGGGCGGTCAGGAGACCTGTCAAAAGGAGAAATGCAAGACAAAAATAGAGTCCTCTTTTCATAAAGCGCTCCTTAGGTGAAATGACTGAGTTTAGACCACAAGTTACATCAAATCGGATTTAGGACCTGGAAATTTGGGTGGCACTCCTCACGAAAGCCCCGGCATGGGCTGTGGTCTTCAGCGGGATAAGTCAACCTCACACAAGTTGGATATCAGGATTTGGGGAGCCCGCTTACTAGACACTTTCAACAAGCCTGCCACAAAAAAGGTCCCGGGCGAACAGTTCAACTGCGTATAGTTAACCACTATCGCCCCTCCAAAACAATAGAATTCTTGGAAGCTGTCGAGACTCTTTGATTATGATCTCACTTGGACTCTTTAGAAATGTCCTCTAGAGTAGGGCCTCCGAGGAGTCGATGCGACGGGGCATTTACTGATGAGCGAGAAAGAGCGATGGCAGGCAGTGGAGTTGAAGCAGATGAAAGAGAGGAAGAAATCGATCCTCCGTGGCAGGATGCTCCGCGTTTGCTGCGAGGCGAGAGTGGGGGCAGCGGTGAGAGAAACCGTGATAGCCCCGCTGGCGGGGCACTCTGGTGGGGCCAGGATGGGAACAGAATCAGACCAGGCCCGGAGGGCTCAGAGAATGTAGCCCCACCTGATGCTCCGCGTTCTTTGCGGAGCGAGGGTGGGGTAGCGAGGAGAGAAAATATGAGAGCCCCGCTGGCGGAGCGAAAGAATCCTCCGAGACGGGCAAAATAATTCCCTGCTCTCATCATCTCTCCCGTGTATCCTCTCCGTATCGCCTTTCACAGCTCAATGCCGAATTGGCAACCATGGTGGGACTCTTTCCTTATTTACGTGGTCTTCTCAATTGGTACGCGTATATCTGGGCGTAAGGGGAATCCTGTCGCCCCGCAAGCGGGGCTGGGGTTTCTTCCCCGCATTCTGACCCCACCCTCCCTTCGCAAAGAACGCGAAGGTCAGGTGGGGCTACATTCTTCGGGCCCTCCGGGCCTAACGTACCCCTTTAAATTCGTGAACGAGCTTCTATGAGGGGGATATCCTTTGAATCTGCGTACCGTTATCGGTTGGAAGCTTCCTGGGTATCGGAGGTGTCCCTCTTTTTAGCGCGAAGGTATTTGCCGAAAACACCATTCCAGGGCGGAATCACAATGGACACTGCGCCGTAAGCCTGGGCCTGGCAGGCCAGGCGGATGAGGGGCTTCGGCTCATCGCTATCAATGTATCCGAATTCTCTGATCTGTTTTGATTCCCGGGGACCGACCGCAGAGAGTTTTTCCGCCCCCGCGAGGATTCCGACCCAGCATGATCCACAGGTCGCGGCACGGCACTCGACCGGGATTGGACCTTCATCGGGAACACAGCGGGGATCGAGCGATCGATAGTCCCTCTTGTCGTTGGCTGCCGCCGTGGTAATCTGCTGAGAGGAAATCAATTTGAACTTCGCGCCTTTGTCGTTTTCGTTGAACGTGACGGTATACTCTTTTGCCTCACCGCGGAGAAAACCGAACAAGCCCTGGGAATCATCCCGCGCCCGCGCCTTTAGAATCTTCCCCGGTTTCCTTTTGAGATGCCTCGGGCCGATCTGGACCGCTCCGGGCGCGGCACGGAAGGCGTCCATGCCCACTTGCTGCAAGGTCATGAAAGCGACCGCGGTGATCCCGATGAGGAAAGATTCGTGGACCTTGACGCGTAGCGAAACATCTCGCGCGACATCGATGATCTGGGCCGCCAGTTCCAGGCTCTCGGGGGGTCTGCTGTCCTCGGCAAAGCCTTCCACTGCCTTCTTCACCTGTGGCCAGTATCGGTGGCCATAAAAGAATGCATGGGACGAATCGATCTGGTCTTTCAATTCATTCCGCCCCGCCAACAAAAGCCTCTTGGCCAATTCGCCGGGGTTCTCTGCCTGTTGCATAGCTTGATGCAGCGAGAGCGGAAAAAACCTGAACCAGATCTGGGTGGCGGTTTTGTCGACAGGGTGAATTGAAGGTAGAAGCGCGGAAACAACCTCAGACCACGCCTCTTCATCATGTTGATTCAAGAAGGCATCAAACAAGGGTTCGCTCTGTGTGTTCATGGTTATGGGCCGGATTTTTCTTTTTCGTGTCTCTCCATCTTGAAGCGCGGATTCTCCGCCCCGGGCCTTTACCTTGAGAGCTGCGTTCTCCCCTCGGCCGGGTAAGGGGCCGGAAATATTCCTCAGCGCGCTTTCTTCAACAGGGCAATCTGCCCCGCGTGATAAAGGTTATGTTGGACGGCACCGTGAAGCATAACATAGACGGTGTACCCCTTTCCAGCCACTGTTTCCTCAAGCCGCGCGTCCTCCAATTGGGAGATTTTCTGGCGCAAGCCCTGGTAACTGCCCTCCAGATCTTCGAGACACTTGGTCCATGCCTGTTTGCCGGTATCCCGGACCGCCGGCCAGTCCTCCTCAGGCGGCAGATCGGCGACGACCTCGCCTTCAAGCCGCCGCCGTACGACCTGCATCCAGGCGGATAGATGCAGCACGATTTCCCAGATGCTGTGCAATCCGCGAATAGGTTTGATGGCCGCCTTTTGGGCGGTGACTTCCGAAAGGATTTCTTTGAGCGCCGGCCCGTGCCAGGCATCCCCTTCAAACGCCCGTCTTAATTGATCGTCAATCCTCGATGTCTCAGTCATGCATCCCTCCTGTTTCCACATTCACCACGGCGACACAAATATGGCAGGAGCGTGCTAGGATATGCCAAATTTTCATCCGGAGGCCCTATGACTCTCCCTCGTAGATTGTTGGTTGCGGTGATCGTTTCCATCATATCAGGAATGGTGCCGACTCATGCAAGTGATAATTCAGCGGTCAAGCCGGCCCCCCGGGCAGCCCCTTCCCGGGATGCAAACGTCACCGCGTGGACACTGGCTAACGGTCTCGCGGTTGTTCACATCCGGAAGCCCTCTTCGAAAGTGCTGGCTTCGATTGTCACGATTAACGTCGGCTCCAAGGATGAAAAAAGTGAGACCAGCGGACTCTCGCATCTGCTCGAGCACATGGTCTTCGACGGGACACAGCGGCGCAGCCGGGCTGAGATTAACGAGGGCTCCAAACGCTATGGAGGGTACGTCAACGCCACTACGCGGGCTGGATTCACGTGCTACCTCTCCATCTTCCCGTCCGAGTTCGCGGAGCTGTCACTTGACCTCCAGGGTGACATGCTCTTTCATTCCACGATTCCCTCGCAGGAACTGGAAAAGGAGCGCAAGGTTGTCATCGAGGAAATGAAGAAAGACCGCGATTCACCGGTCACCCGGGCCGCCGAATTCCACGACGAGCTGCTTTTTCAAGGGACAGCCTATGCCCGGCCCGTGCTGGGTTTTGAGCAGACCATCGCGTCGGTCCCCCGGTCGACGGTCCTCACCTACTATCAGCAGCACTATGTTCCCTCACGCATGAAAGCGATGATCATCAGCCCATTCCCGGCCTCCGAAGTCAAAAAGTGGATGGATAAGACATTTGGGACGGCCGGTTCTCCCGGCGCATCCGTGAAAGGAGCATCCCGGTGGACTTTTCCCACAGCCGGGGCGCCGCAGTACAAGGAAGAAGAGGTGCCCGCGGCCTACCTCGAGATATCCCTGCCCGCTCCAGCACTGGGGGACTCCGATTACTTCGCCTATGACCTGCTGTCGCGCTATCTCGCGGAGGGAGGGGCTTCCCCACTCCAACGGGCCCTCCGCATGGTGCGTCCGCCGCTGGTCGATAGCGTGAGCGCGGATTTGAACACGGAGGATACATTCTCAATCTGGAAAATTTCCATGGTCACACAACCCGGCCAGATTCCCGATGTGCTTGAAAGCTTGCGTCGCACCCTGCAAACCCTCGCCACCACCGGAATCCCTGCAGAGGAGATGCCCCGACTCCAGCGCCAGGTGCTTTCACAGGAAGCCATCCTGTCGGAGCAGGCCATGTACTACGGATTCCTCAAGGCGCCTTATATGAATGCCAAAGGGTACTCATTCGTCGCCACCTATCCCGAGCGGCTTCGCGGCGTCACACCTGAGGCGGTGCGAAGAGTGGCAGAAAAATACTTCGCTAACCCGGTCTTCTTCATAACCGCCCTTGTTCCCAAGGGCAAGATTCCTCCTATCGAACCTGCAGGCGACGCCCATGCGTGGAAAAAGGAAACACTGCCCAACGGCGTGACGCTGATTGCGAAAGGGAGTGACGAATCCGATGTTTTTGCGATGAGCCTGTTCACGCGCCAGCGCTCCGCCCTCGAACCGCAGGATCTGGAAGGGATTTCTGATTTCGTTCAGCGCATGCTGCTCAAAGGCACAGCTTCCCGAAGCGAGGAGGCCATTCAAAAGGAACTGGACGATCTTTCGGCCCAAATTCAATTTGTCGACAACCCGTTCATTCCTTATGACGATGCCTGGACCACAAACCGCTTCAACTTCTTCCGCCTGGAAGCGCTGGATGAACTGCGGGGCCGTGCACTGGACTTGATGGGCGATGTGATTGCCAATGCCAACTTTCCCGACGCGCAAGTCGCCAAGGTGCGCGAGGAAATCGTCCGGCTTCAAACGCGGGAGGCCGACAATTCCTCGAAACGAGCCGTCCAGCGCCTCCATAATCTGCTCTTGGCTTCAACCCCGTACAGCCGGACGATTCTTGGAAGCGAGGGATCCATCCGAAAGATCAACCGCGAGTCGCTGATCGAACACTATAGACACATGTACGCCCCCTCCAATCTGGTGGTGATTGCCGCAGGCAAGGGAACTACCGCTGGGGTCCTGCGCGATCTCAGGTCGCGCTTCGAGAGTCTGAAGGGGGACGGTGTAAACCTTTCTGTGACACCTCCGACGCCTCGCACCAACTTTCTCTCGGAGAAAATTACCGTCAACAAGCAGCAGACCCAGATTGCAGCCGGGACGCTGGCGGCCGGTTGGAATTCACCGGATGCGGCTGCCCTGCGCGTGTTGAATTCCGTCCTTTCGGAGCGGCTGGCGGTGGATCTGCGAGAAAAGCAGGGACTGGCTTACTCCGTAGGTTCGGATCTACAGCAGGAACGCGACTACGGTTGGATCGAAGTTCGGATGGGCACGCGTGCCGAGGCCGCTGAACAAGCCCGCGAGGGGTTGCTGGCCGTGGTGCGTAAACTGGCGGGCGGCGAGATCTCGGCCGAGGAGCGCGAGCGGGCGATCAACGGCATGTGGGGCAGCCTCTTGCGCCAACGGTTGTCACGCATCGGCCAGACTTTCTATCGCGGGATCGACGAAGTCCGCGGCTCGGGTTATGACGCCGAAGATCGATTATTGGCGTCATTGAAAGCCGTCACCCTGGAAGACCTGAGACGCGTCGCGGGCGAGGCCTTGAATACCAATCGCTGGGTCATGGTGTCAGTGGGAAAGAATTGAAGCTTTGGTAGCCCCGCCTGCGTTTTTTGCCGGCGGGGGCTCTTGGGCGAGGTTGGCAGAAGAAAACATGATCAAAGAGGTGGGACTCAGACATTGGCAATTTCAAGAATTAAGCATGAAGAAAAACACCTTGGGTTAGACTCGTCGAGGGACCAACTCCGAGACAAAATTTCAAATGAGAAGGTCTGTCACCGCAAATTCTAGACCCCTAGCAATGGAGAAGATGACGAGCTGGATTAAATTCGTGCGGATGCACGGAGCCCGACTCCTGCTGCTTGGCGTTCTTCTCACCGCTTGCTGGTTTATCGCGATCAAAGCGTTTGAAGGGTTGTTTATTTATCTGTTTGCGATTAGCGACTCGGTTAGTCGGACACGGATAATGGTTAATCGTCACCCGAACGTTTTCAGAATTATCCTACGTCCTGGCCTGATGCCGATTGCGTTTGACCAGCGGTTCCAGAGCCTGAGGGCCTAGCAGGAAGTTGTTCAACCGCGTCGTTCCCGGTGTCTAATCCCAGATCAAGGACTGTATGCGCCAAGAAATCCAGTTTCGTAAGGTATTACCCATCGCGCAGACGATTCTGGCCTTGCTCTTTGCCGGGTTGGGTCTTTGGCAGCGGAACCAGATCCTAAGTCACTCATGGTTTGGATGGAACTCCACCGCACGGTTTCACGTTTGGCCATGGCCATTCAAATATGCGGTGGTGTCAAATACACCTGCATTTCTGGCGGGCATGCTCCTTTCCTGGCCCGTCGATTCTTTGTGGCCGAGACTCCCCGAACCGATTCAAATCTCGCTCGCACTCCCCTTCATCCCGATCCTCTGGTATTGGGTCGGTTCGCGACTGGATCGAAAGTGGGGCGCTGTGGAGGGCACGAGGATATCGCGACGCCGTAGCCGATGGGTATTCATTTTGATCTTCACATTAGTCTGCATGATGGGGGCCTATCTCCCATCTCGGTACTTGGGCTACGTGGGGTACCTGTATTACGGCATAGTTGTCTGGGTAGCTACGCCTCTCATCCTGCACCGTTTCTCAACAATTCGCCCGGACGGTTCATTAATAAACTGAAGCTCGCCTGCGTCCTTATGGATGATTGATGTGAAAATAAAAGGGGCCACACCTGGACATAGGACAGAAACGCAGAGAGCGAAGGGCGATTCCCTAAGCCGATTGACAAGAATGTGGAAGGCAACGCTGAAATACAAAATGCAAAGACACGACCCCAAAAAATTATGGATCCCATAAAACAAGCTGATGGAATCATTCAATTCATGAATCAAAACGATTTCCTGATGAGGAATTATGTGGGATTTGTCACTTTAGGAGAAGCCGCGAGCGTTAATCGCTATTTTGATACAGGAAACCAAGTATCTTTCAAGCTTCTGCGCGATGCACACGACAAAGTAGTTGAACGACTCAATACAGTGAGGGCGTACTATATCAATGCCACTGTGAAGGGTAGTGCTGTTGTAGAAGAGGATTCAGAATTGCTTTTGGGTATTCAGGCTGCAGACATTTCGGTAGGAATTGCATCGCGAATTTATGAGAGGCATCCTAAAAGCAGAATCGACGGAGCAAAAGCCGTTAAGGATGTATTCACAAGGGTGTTACTTAATGATCATTGGCTTTAACATGATATTCGCTCGACTTCCCGCAATGCGAAGCATAGCCTTTTTTCTGGTTGCGTTGGCTTTAGATCCTGATCCCCCATCCCTATAGTGAGATGCGCGTAACAGTTCACTGGAAATCTCTTAAGGAAGGCGATGACGGCTGGGGACAGATCCGCTGCCTGTATGCGGTCCTCGGGCGCGGAAAAGAGATCCTCTACATAGGGAAGTGCTGGGGCAAGACTGTCCGCGAGCGGTGGACCCGGTCCGGAAAGCCAGACTTCTGGGATGAGATTGAGCAGGAACGGGGCATAAAAAAGCACGCTCTTCTGGTGGGCACCGTTGAGATGGATCGTTCGAGGAGGCTTACACACTGGCTCTTGATGGACATTGAAAGCCTGCTTATCATCTGCGAGCAGCCGTGGGGAAACAGGCAGAGCAAGAAATCAAGGATTCCAAGGCCGGGGCTAATTGTTAAGTGCGTCGGAACCTGGCCAAGCAAAACAAAGACATATCGGGACATCTGAAAATTTCATCAGGAAGATAAAAGGCGTTACACCTGGGCATAGGACAGAGACGTGGCGAGCGGAGCGGCGATTTCCAAAGCGGATTGATGGCGAGCGCCTTGGCCAAGAAAATCACCGCGGAGAGAGATAGTCCCGTGGGCAAGGGAATCCCTGGTTTTCAGGAACGGACAGACTCAGACCCTGCCCTGCGTGCGCTCTTGCAAAGGGCCAGCTCCACTTTGCCCTATGTCCAGGTGCGAGCCCATGTTCACCATGTTCAAGAACCGTATAAAGGAGAAAGACATGAAATACACGAAGGCATTTATCGCGGCAATTTGGTGCTGCAGTTTTCTCTCTTCCGTTGCTGGGATCATGGCTCAAGACAAACAGCTAGCTACGATTAAGAAGAAAGACGGACAACAAATCGAAGGAGAGATAAAAGGTGTTATCGTCCAAAAGGAGACTATCAAAGAATGGACGGAGGGCTCCAAAAAGCACTACAACGTGCTCTACTACCTTACCAACGGCAGTGACATCCGTGCCATCGATGAGAAGGGTGTCCACGTTCCCGAGGGGACTCAGATCCCAACACGCTTTGTCACGCAGAAAGGCAAGCCTCCAGATGATCTTGAGGTCTTGCAGGTTGCAGAAGACAAGAAGTCTTTAATACCAACAACAAAGGCGGGAGGCCAAGTACTAAGGGCTGGCATGGCAGCGACTGGTGTAAGCGCCGCAATGCTCCTCGGCGAACTGAGGACAAAAGATGGCAAAACAGGTCTAATTGGCGCCTTGGAGATCCAGACTACAAGCGGTCTGATTTCCATTCCGGTTGGCGAAATTATCGACTTCACACAAAAGGAAAAGTGAAGTATGAAAGGGGATAAGCAAGTAGGGTGAGACAATGTCGGTGCCCGACCCAATCAATTGAAATAAAGCCGGACACAAGGAGGCAGACCATGTCACTCAAAAAACTCGCTTTCATCATTCTCATGATTCTCCTGATGACGACAGTTTCCGCGGGCCAGACCGACATTCTTCAGCAACTCGGCCTCGGGAAAAAGCAGTCATTAAGCGATGCCAAGATTGGAGCGGGACTCAAGGAGGCACTTCAGGTCGGCACAGGGAATGCCGTCAAGACCACCGGCCGCCTGGATGGTTACTTCAAGAACGAAGCCATCAAGATTCTGATGCCCAAGCAGCTTCAGACGATGGAAAAAGGATTGCGCATGGTCGGCTACGGGCCGCAGCTGGATGAATTTGTTCTCAGCATGAATCGCGCCGCTGAGGCTGCTGCGCCTCAGGCGAAGGCCATTTTTCTCAATGCCATCCGTAACATGACGCTTACTGATGTCCGGAAAATCTTCACCGGCGGTGACACCGCGGCCACGGAATATTTCAAAGAACAAACCACGGATCAACTGACTACCGCGTTTTCTCCGATCGTCCAAAAGTCCATGAACGAGGTGGGCGTCACCCGGCAGTACAAGGAGTTGATGGGACGATTTCAATCGATCCCCTTCGCCAGGACCCAGGCCTTTGACATTGACAAGTATGTTGTCGGAAAAGCCCTGGACGGACTGTTCTTCGTGGTCGGAGAAGAAGAGCGCAAAATTCGAAAAAATCCCGCTGCCCAGGTGACGAGCCTGTTGCGAGAGGTATTCGGCAGGAAACAGTGATTGATTTGCAGCAAGTGGGTTCAGACCGGGACAGTGGACAAATCCTCGCTTCTTCTGCGAAAAGGAGGATTCGGGTAAAGGTTTCTCACCAACCGTTTAGTTCCGGCGAGGACGAGTGGGGCGGTGACCCACGGACCATGGGTGTCCGTAGCCCGAGCGTGTGAGAATCGTTCAACGTCCCCCACCCTGAGCGGCTTAACCACCTGAAGCCCGTCATTTAATTGTTCGAAGCAAGTTCTCAAATCCGACCCCGGCGCCGGCATAGAGCAGAGAAACGGGTTTTTCGTTTCTGAGAAGATCAATGACATTATGGAAGTCATCGAGATGGTAATACAGCGTGGGCTGGCCGCCCACCAGACCATCCTGAGGGAGCGCTGATCCATTGGGCATGAAGATGGCTTGGCCGATATATTTGCCTGCGGCCTTGAGCGCGATTTTCGGGTGATAGGTGTTCGACGAATAGAATACTTCGTACGCGTCGATCTTCGTCAGTGGCATAAGTTATCTCCTTGGTCTTTGATGAACGAACAGAAGAAACACGGCCAGCCGCGGGGGATCTCAACGACATGGAGAAGGTCCGCGAGCTGTTGACCAAATCAATATGCCAGAAAACGGAATGAAACAGCTACCCAAACCTTCTTCGAGGGGGACGCGGGGTGGAAATGCCCCCGCCATAAAAACGTGCCGGGGCCACCCAAACCTTTCCGAAAAGCAATGTTTTGGTAGCCTCGCCGGCGCTTTCTGCCGGCGGGGGCTCTTCAGGATTGCGGCACCTTTGCTGATTCCTTCCCGACTGCGACCAACTGCCCCCGCCACAAAAACGTGGCGGGGCTACCAAACCTTTTCCGAAGGGCAATGTTTTGGTAGCCTCGCCGGCGCGTTTTGCCGGCGGGGGCTCTTCGGGTTTGCGTGAACCTAATCTGATCTTTGCCTGGTTGCTACGAATTGCCCCCGCCACAAGAACGTGGCGGGGCTACCAAACCTTTTCCGAAGGGCAATGTTTTGGTAGCCTCGCCGGCGCGTTTTGCCGGCGGGGGCTTTTCGGGTTGGCGGGGCTACCAGAGCTTCATCGAGAATGGCCGTGGATAAAAAGAAGAAACATCTCCTTTGGGTGATTGCCTTTGTCGGGGGATTCATCATCCTGACGGGAATTCTGAGTGTCGGCTACATCAAAACAGAAGCCGTCATGAAGCCCCACATGGATGAACTTCTCACCGTTCCTTCGATGAAGGCCAAGCCGGATGAGGAGCCATACATTAAAGGCAAACTTCTCCCCATCGACCGAAGGAAAAAGAAAATCGACAGTTATATTTGGAGCGCGCTCCCCTCAATGCAGCTCGCTCACCGGTATGAAGAGGTCCAGACGGTCATCCTCCTGGAGTACGGAGAATCGCAGGTCGGAACCTACACGAACGGAACCGGCGCCTACGTAAGGACCTGTGCGGTCACGATTATCGACTACTCGCGCGGTGTTGTTCTGGCCGCGAGGATTTTTTCGGGCTCGGCTCCCCCGGCGACAACGTCGAGCCATACCGGGGCGTACGGATCCAATCCCCGCACCGAAGTGGTGCAGTATCTAAAGAAACTGCCCAGGGCGGGATAAGCCATTTTGAAACAACTTTGGGTGGTGTGCCCAGCGGACTTCTGCCGGCCGCGACGGAATGCCCCCGCATTCAGAATGCGGAGAGGCGACCCTCACATCAGGTTCTTGATCGGAGTATTATCGGGAAGGAAAACCGGATGAGGGGTTTGTCTGGGAACCATTTCTTTGGAAGTCAGACCCATGAAAATTGACTATAAGAAAGTGATCCCCTTCACCGGATGGGTAAGCGTTCTGCTTATCTTGTGTATCTCCAAGTTTACGTCTGTTACACGGGATGGTTTTGTCCAAAGCACTCTCCTTGCCTGTCCGAGCATTACTTAGCCCATCGGTCGCAAGTAAGCGAGGGATTTTCCACGATTTCGCCCACAATCGCTGATTCCTTCCCAACCTCAACGAAGTGCCCCCGCCACAAAAACGTGGGGGGGCTACCAAACCTTTCCAGAAGGCAAAACTCGGGTGGCCTGCAATGAAATGCCCCCGCCACTAAAACGTGGCGGGGCTACCAAACCTTTCCAGAAGGCAAAACTCGGGTGGCCCGCAACGAAATGCCCCCGCCACTAAACCGTGGCGGGGCTACCAAACCTTTCCAGAAGGCAAAACTCGGGTGGCCTGCAACGAAATGCCCCCGCCACTAAACCGTGGCGGGGCTACCAGACCTTTCCAGAGGGCAAAACTCGGGTGGCCTGCAAAATTCACGGGGCCAAATTTTTTCAATTTTCATTGTGAGGATTCCCACCCCTCGCCAGAACCGGCCGAAAGGATGGGGCACTCGCTCTAGTGGAATGTCACAGTGGTGCGCTGTTCGGCGCTCTTGTAGCCTGGGCCGTTGGCCACGGAGAGGGTGAACTCGCAGGTCCCCGAGGCATGCGACCCTACCTGCGAAACGGTGGTGCGGATAATCGCGGTCTGGGGGTCCATCTGCTTGCTGACCCGCGTAAACTGTGCCCCGCGGACGCCGCCTCCGCCACAATCCAGCCCGTAGTTCACGCTCACCGGATCCCCGGGACCCAGCTTGCCGCCCTCATCCAGAACGACCAATTCGAGTTCCACCGCCGCGCCCGAGCTTGTCGCCGAGAGGATCTTGAAACTCTTGATCACAGGCACATAGGGAACCAGGACAATGGTCTCCGTCTTGGAATCGCCACCAGGCGTTTTCAGCAAGACGGAGCGCTCGCCGGCCGGGGTCCCTGGAGCCACCGTGAGCTGGAACTCCCACAGTTTGGCCCCTTTTCGGATCCGGCGGCCGGGTTCGAGAGCCTTCTCTCGAATGCCTTCGACCGTGAGGCCATCGGCAGGAGTAATGACAACACTCTGAAGAGGGCCGTGCGCGCCGAGCACTTCCAGGGGCGTCGTCTTGCCAATCACGGCCTGGGGCTTGTACCCGAAGAACGAAAGATCGTTGGAAGCAGCGGCGGCGCTTGCCGCCAGCAACCCCATCGCGATCCATATCGAGGTAAACCAGAGGCCGAGCCGGGAGGGTCCTTGTTTCACGGCTTCATGACCCATTTGGGGGTGATGGGAAAGCGCAAGAATCTTCATTGGAATCTCCTTCTTGAGATTTGCTTCGTTCGTATCGCCCGTGACCAATTTCCACGCGCCAAAACTCCACTCCGAACAAACGAATGAGTAATGCCGTGCCATCTTGGCAATTGCCGCCTTTCGAGATGAACTACCTTCCCAAGCGCAACGAAGTGCCCCCGCCACTAAAACGTGGCGGGGCTACCAAACCTTTCTAGAAGGCCAAACTCCGGTGGCCTGCAACGAAGTGCCCCCGCCACTAAAACGTGGCGGGGCTACCAAACCTTTCTAGAAGGCCAAACTCCGGCGGCCTGCAACGAAGTGCCCCCGCCACTAAAACGTGGCGGGGCTACCAAACCTTTCCGAAAGGTAATGCTAGGGTAACTTCTCCGGCGCGAACTCAACGGGCACGGTGAGTTTGTTGCTTTCCGAAGTACTTCCCCCCTGATCATCATGGATCAGAAAAACCTCCAGGATGCATGTCCCGCTTGCGGAGACTTTCTGCAATTGACTTGAAAAGCTCTGCGTTGCATAGAAGACACTATTCTTGGGATCCTTCATGACAACCTTGTCCGGCTCGTGAAAACCGACTCCGTGACCGTCCCCGCATTGCAAGTGGTAATTACACAGGGCAGCTTTTGGAGAGGTGATGTCACCCGCCGGGTCAAAGACTGAGAAACGAATCTTCAATCGCGCATCGACTGGTTCGGCTGAAAGAACAGTGAGGTTGCTGATGCGGGGAACATGGTCGGGAATATAGAGGGCCTTCGGATTCGAGCTTCCATCCGGGGTGATCACGGCAATTGACCGTTTCCCGGTATGAGCCCTCGGTTCGGCAAAGACCCGTACGGACCAGACCTTGATTCCCTCGCCCTGCTGTCTGCGATCATCGGGATCCGGTGTGCTCTCCTTGACATCACGAACGGAAACACCTTCGGCAGGAGAGACTTCAACGGATGTCACTTGAAGATTTTTCCCAAAGCACTTGAACTCAGTCGTTTGTCCCCGTATCACCTGCAGATCGGAGTAGCCCGAGAATTGGACGTCAATTTTCTCGGCCTTCTGAACTCCTGTGATGAAAATCAATACGGCGATGGCCCACCCTACCCTTCTCATGGTGACACCTCCTTGACCGTCGGTTCCGAAGAAAAGGAACCGGATCGGGACTGCAGACAATTTCTAGGGTGCCCGTGCAAGGAACAAGGCCAGGGGGTGACCTTCTTTGAATTCTCCTATCTCGGCAGTCGAATCACTCGTCCATCCGGCGTCGTGACCGTGCCTTTTCCCCGGAGGTAAATATACCCCTTGTCTTTGTCGACCCTGAAGACCAGCGGCCAGCCGGGATCGCCCTCGAAGATGTGATCCTGGACCGTATGCCTTCCAATCCAGGTATGCTTCACGCCGTGAGCCCAAAGCACCGGACGCAGTTGTCCATCGGGCCCCATACGAAAGGTGACGTTTCCTTCCAGGCGCGATCCGCCCCCAGGAATCGAACTGATCTGAATCTCTCCACGGTCAGGCTCAAGGTAACGGTCGATCAGCCGTTCATCCTGTAGCGCAAAACTCGGCTTCATTAAGACCGGAAGAAGCGCCGCCAACTGATGGGCGGTCTTTTGAGCGATTGTGCTCTGTGAGAGATTCACAAACATGAATAGAGCAAGCCACACCCCCAACACGGAGAAAAGCCCCCATTTCAGGGAGCGTATCACATTCGAATGCTGCGGTCGTGACTTCTCCGCCTTCCCTTCAGCCAGTTGCTGTGCTTGTCGCTGGAGCGCCAGTTTCTCTTCGTTCGGCAGCGCATCGAAACAGATCGTGCAGATTAACGGACTCAGGTATCCATCTTCCTGAAAGTAGTAAATCGAAGGATAAACAGTGCCGCATCGCTCGCATTTCATACTTCGCCTCCTCCAGGGAAACGAGCACTACGGGTCTTCACATTTCAGTCCTACCCCAATCTTCACCAGGCAACACGGCCGTTTCAATCCGAGACCACCGGTGGATTCGAACCGCTCCGAACCGCAAGGCTCCCCTCTTGCATTCCGGGTGACGCCCTGGGCGGTTGCCGCAGTGAGGATTCAAATCTTCTACTCTTCCTGTTTTTCTTGACCCTCTCGAGCCGCAGGTGGCGGGCCGGTGTAACGGAACGCCTCCGACTTAACATAGAGCAGCTTGAACTCACCGCTGTGGGAGACGGTTTGACGGATCACCATCGCTCCATCTGCTCCCACGCGGCAGGCCTGCTTCTTCAATTCAGGCAAGGCCTCCTCAAAAACACCTTGTCGCCCGCGGGTTACCTTGTTCCGCCGCACGTAAACATCAATTTGTGCCACAATCTCAAAAGGGCGTTCGGGCTTGACTTCCTGCAAGACTTCGATCTGGCAATCAGGAGGTTTGGCGGGCAGCGCGGGTCCGACCACCTTCACTTCACTTCGAACACCCGAAAAAAGTCCTCCCATCAGGAAGGCGAGATTGAGGAAGCCCGCGGCGAAGAAGAGCGTTGGGTTCCGATTAATAGAGGGGATCATTTTCCACCCTTTAAAATGCATTCTGCCTGGTCCAGGACGGCATTGCTCCAGCTCTTCTGCCCGGCCCGCCCTACAAACCCCTTCTTGGTCTCTGCCGTGACCTTGGTGCCAGCCACATCACCATTCTTGGCCTCTTCCAGTTGAGCCACGACCGTCTCTCCGCCGGAACCCACGAACATCCCCATGTGATGCTTGCGGCTGGCTTCGATCGTTTTCCCGTCGTCTTTTTTGACCTCAAACTCAATGCCCTTCATGCCGTCGATCAGGGCTGCCTTGACCTTATCGATGGGATAAGGAAAAAAGCGCTCCTGTTTTCCTTTCTCCTTGCCTGCCTTGACTTCCAGGTTCTTACAGTCCAGCGGTCCGGCCGGCTGAGTCTTTTCGACCTTGCTTTTGTCCTTGTCCTTTCCAGCGCTGAAACTCCGGGTATTGCTGATCCCGGCGAGTCCGGCCATCAAAACAAACGTAAGAGCGAGAAATGATAAACGACGTCCCATAGCGTTTCTCCTTTTATGAGGTTGGTTGTGTTGACGCGCAGTTGTCCCGCTCTCGGGCACCACGCGAGCAAGATCTTCACTATCCCGGGATCGAACCCTCTCCTAATTCTTGGAGGCGGTCCAACTCGAGCTCCCCGAACCGCAGGGTGGATTTCCCGGGCTTCCATTGAGGATAAAATTCGCCGTTCCGCTGGCTTCAGAATTTGAACTGAACGATCCACTCAGCGAGAAGCTGACGGCAAACGGGGCGCTACTCGGACTGTTGACTGAAAAAGAGTTCCCTGAGATCGCGGCGCTCATCGAGCTCATCGTCACGGTAAATTCGCCCGAACATCCGCCACCCGAGACTGCTCCGCCAAAGCCCAACGAGGTGATCCGATTGCCTGAAACCGTGAATGAAATCGACTTCCCCTGGCTCGTACTTCCCGACCAGCTTCCGTCCTTGGAGGTCCCTCCCGAATCGGTGATCGAGAAACTGAGCGTGTTGGAAGTCCCCGCCGGCGTAGTGACCGAGACCTGGCGACTCCCCGTCGAGGCGCCCGAAGCAATCGTCAGAAGGGCGGTGACCTGGGTTGCTGTCGACTGCAGATTGCTGAGGGAGAGTCCACTGGAAGGACTGAAATTGATGGCGCTGGTGTTACTCAGGTTTGAACCGAGGATGGTCAAACTGATCGCACCGCCCCGCTGACCATTATCCGGATCGACCACTGTTATCTGTGGCTGGCTGGGGGGGGCTGAACTGGTTGGAGCGCGGACATGGAGACGGTAGCTATATGCGGAACCCCCATCATGCCAGTAGTCCGCGACTCGAAGGTAGTAGGTCCCGTCTGCCGGCAGGACCACTTGAAGGAAAGAGTCGTTCTGCCAGATCAGTCCGTTCTGGTCGTTCTCCGTAATGATCGTTCCATCGGCCTTTTCCAACCGCAGGACGGAATCCAGAGGGGAAGAACTGGACTGGGTATCGAGGAGAGCCGTCACGGTATCCCCTTGCCGCCCTGTAAACTTGAAATAGTCGACGTCGCCCGCCGCCCCAATCGATCCGGCCACAACGTTCGGACCGCTGAGGAAGAAGGCCAGACCGGTCGAATCATTAGGTTCGGATTCAGAGATCGGACCCTGGTTCAAATAGAAGGGGGCCAAGACGGGCCCTTGATCGACGGAGACCGTGCCATAAACACTTTGATCCACCCGCAAGGCCACCACTCCGATGCTGGTAGCCGCTGAAACACTCACGGTCCCGCTGAAATTGTCCAAGCCGGGAAACAACTTGGACTCGTTCAAGAACTGCGCCATATGCCCTCCCGCAGGCAACGAGACCACGACGGTGTTCTGGAGGGTCCCATCGTTCCGGATCAGGTTCACCACAACTTTTTGCCCGGTGGTGGGGGGCGCATCAAAGGTGGGATTGGCGAAGGCGATCCCCGTGTTGATTCCAGCCGCGGTGTTCACCTCGGCGGGAAAGGAGAAGTGAAGGAAGGGGAATTGTTGCGCCACGCCCATTTCGGTCACCACCGAGTTGCCCTGGGCATAACGGAAAACTTCCGACCCCCGGAGCGAGATCGCGTTGGGAGCGTGGAGGAGCGCATAACCCGCTCTCAGAGATCCCGTTGAGGCGACCCGCACAGTCTGAGTCCCGCCGGGATTTAAGTTGAAACTGAAGCTCGAACCGGTCCCCAGATTGGTCTCCACACTCAGCGGAGAACCATCGTCGCTGAAAAACGACAGGGTAATGTTGCCGGCTGCGCTCGTTCCCTGGTTCGTGATGAAAAGATCACTCGACCAGCCGCCACCGCCGGTGAATTGAGGGAAAACCGCATGCCATTCGGCATGAATCGGGAATGCGATCGCCAGCAGGGCAACGCAAAAAAAGGCGACCATGGGCCACATAAAACCTTTTTCCCTGCCATTCGCTCCAGCCCTCGGCCTAAAATGTGAGATTTGATATTTGATATTCATAGAGCCCCCTTTGACCTCCTTAAATGACAATAGTCATACATAGAATTGATTTGCCGCTCTTTGGGGATGTCAAGCCACGCGGCTTAAAGCATCTGTGGTACAGGCAACATCCCGGCCAAAGCTGAGACTTTCACTGAACACCAAGCATCGCCCTTGAATTCAATGAAATGCATAGTTAAGGAGGGAGAACGGAGGGAGTCAACCCGTAGCAAGTCCCGCTACAGGACAAGGGCACAACTAAACCCACTACACGGCTCGAAACCCAAGCAATCACGTGGACTGAGGACTATTTTCAATGGGGGTTCTGAGGCAAGAGTGTAGTTAGAGGTGCAACGCTCTGGGGACTGGGATGGTGGGATAAAGCTGAAGAGGAAGACCTTCTCGAATCTTCATACCGCATTTCGTTTTGACGATTTCTGGATGATGCGATGCAGTGTAACGCGGTGCATCCCGAGTCGCCGGGCCGCCTCGGATAGGTTGCCGCCGGCCTCTTTAATCACCCGCTCGGTGTATTGACGTTCCAACTCGGCGAATCTTCGCTTGGCTTGGCGCTTTCGATTCCGCAGGTCCTCAAGATCGACGACGGGCGTTTGCAGGACGTGATGGAAAACGTCCTTGGCCAGGCTGATCCGTTGCGAAGAGATTTGCAGGATCTCTCGAGGCAAGTCCTCCGCCGCAAGCGTGTCTGCAGTGGCGAGGGCGACCATGCGATGAATCATGTTCTCGAGTTCCCTCACATTGCCCGGAAAGGGATACTCCCGCAGCCAGTCGTAGACTTCCCTTTCGACGCTCATCGACCGGCCGTAGAGGCGAGAGAATTTTTCAAGGAAATAATCAACGAGCAACGGGATATCGTCCCGGCGCTGACGCAGGGCGGGGACATGAACGGGAATGACATTCAGGCGGTAATAGAGAGCGTCCTGGAAGTTCCCCTTCTCCACCATCTCTTTCAAGTCCTTGCTGGTCGCGGCCACCATACGCACATCCACTCGAAGGGTCTCTTTCCCGCCCAGCCTTTGAAGTTCGCTGGATTGCAGGAAGCGCAGCAACTTGGCTTGGAGTGGATACGCCAGTTCGCCCACCTCATCGAGAAAGATCGTGCCCCCTTCCGCTTGTTCGATTCGACCGATGTATTGTTCGGAAGCCCCGGTGAAAGCCCCCTTCTCATGGCCAAACAACTCCGACTCCATCAGATTTTCAGGGATGGCCGCACAACAAATCGCGGAAAAAGGACGATCCCGGCGCGCGCTTCGATAATGAAGGGCCCGGGCCACCAGTTCCTTTCCCGACCCGCTTTCCCCCTCAATCAGGATGGTGGCCGGAGAATCCGCCAGCCGCTCAATTACTTCTAAAAGCTTCAGAATCGATGGATCCCTGCCGACGATTTCCTTCGAGGCCCTCGCATCATCAAAGAAGACTCGGGAACTGGATTTGAAGAGAATGGGCAGAAGGCGGTAATGCCGCAGATAGGACAGTGCCAATCGGCTGACCGGCTCGAGCAAATCCAAGTCCTCCTGATCGAAGGCGCAAGGCACGGTATTGTTTTCCAGGTAAATGGCTCCGATGGCCCGGTGGTCCTCGATGAGGGGGGCAGCCAAGACCGATTTGAGGTGGAGCCCTGCGATGCTCTCCTCTTTGGCGAAATCCGGGTGATGAGATGCATCTTCAAGAAGCAATGGCCTCGCCCGCTCAAATACCTCCCGAAGCAGGGTGCGGCTGAAGCGGTACTCCCGGAGCGCGAGGTGGGTGGTATCGAAGTGGCGCGCCGCAATAACATCGGCTTCCGTGGATTCGGGAGAATAAAAGAGGATGAACCCGCGTTCGGCGCCGACCGCCTCAATGACCCGGTCAAGCAACAGCTCACAGAACGCGCCCAAAGATGTGGCGGAAGCATCGAGCAATGCCGTCAGCAATGTCGCGAGTCGGCTTCCGGCTTGATCGCTCCTCAACATTTCCGCTTCCTGCCGGAGAGGCTTCAGAAAATCCCGATGCGCCAGCTCTTCGAGCAGGGCAAGGCGCTGATGGAGTTTCTTGAGCTGACCACTGAGGCTCTGCAACCGGCGATCCGCCGTATCTCCCTGCAGGGTTCTCACCGATTCCAGCAGTGCAGAAACCGAGTGTTGACAGGATCGCGTTTCCTGCTCGAGCAGTGCCCTAAATGTCTCAGTGAGATTTATGATCCGATCGGCTTGGGAGTTCATGGGTGGTCAAGAGCTTCTCAGCGGTCAGCTATCAGCGGGCAGCCATCAACAATTGCAATTCGGAAATCTCAGACCTCTTAATTGAACCCGAAATGACCTAGCCTCCTTCAATTACCACCAAACTATAACAATATGTTTACACTCCGTTGAATGCTAATTGCTGACCGCTGACAGCTCCTTTCTAATCCAGCCGATATCCCCACAGGGTGCGGTGTCGCGTGTAGAGGCGTAATGATTTGTCGTGTCCCCCCGCGGCCAATTGCCGACCGTCGGGGGAGAAGGCCACTGAAAGTACCGGGGCTGAATGGGTCCCGATTTGTGCTATCAGATGTCGCCGCTTTACATCCCACAGGGAAATGGATTGGTCGTCGCCCGCGGAGGCCACTTGCCGACCATCTGGGGAGATTGCGATCGACTTGATGCGCGCCCCGTGCTGCCCCAGGATGCCGACCTGACGTAGCGGCCGGGTCTCCCAAAGCCGCACAAATCCCTGATCTTCTCCCGTCACCAGCCATTTCCCGTCCGGGGAGAAGCGTGCAGATATCAATTGAATGCCCTTGAGATCCTCTTTTGCGACGATCTGCCAGCTTGTCGTATCCCAGATGACAAGGTACCCACGATCCGTGACGCACAGCAGCCAGCGTCCATCCTTGGAAAAATCCTCCCCGTAAATGTGGCCCAAATTCTCGGAGAAGAACAGCCTGTTTAAATCGATGACCAGCCGACCGTCGTTGGAATCGAAGACCGCCGATGAACCGCTCACCCAATGTCCGTCGGGAGAAACCTCGACGCAGTAACCGGGGAGACCGATTTCGGACTGATGTTTCAACGCCCGAAGTGGTTGGCCGCTATCGAGGCCCCAGAGAATGATGCCTCCATCCTGATCACTGGAGGCGACCCACTTCCCGTCCGGCGAAAAGGTGACCCCATCCACGCGTGTGTTATGCCCAACCAGTACGGCGACTTTCCCCCGTCTCCTGGCGTCCCAGATGATCACCGATCGGTCATCACTGGCGGAGGCGATCTGATTCCCGTCAGGCGAGAAGGCGACAGCGCGGACCGCGGCGCTGTGCTCATTCAAGTTGGCGACCCGTTCGTGCTCTGCCACATCCCACAGCAGAATCGCACCATCCCCATGCGTGGAGACCAGCCATCGTCCGTCGGGGGAAAAGGCAAGACTCCAAACGATCGCCGTGTGTTCAAAACGGGTGAGCTTTTTGTGCGTTAATGCGTCCCACAACACGATGTCTTCCGCCCCTGAGGCGACCCATCGTCCGTCGGGGGAGTACGCCACGGCGCGCCCATGATCATCGTGAACGTCCTCGAGGGCGACAAGCTTTCGGTGGGTCAAATCTCCTGTCAGACTCAATTCGTAAAAGGCAACCTCCCCAAGGCTCGTTACTGTGACCGCATGTCGGGCGTCGGGGGATAGCGCCGCCCAGTTTCCCGCGCGTTCGGGATGAAAACCGCTGGCCATGGGTTGACCCGTGAGGACGTCGAAAACCTCTCCCGAGGCGGCCATAAGTTGCCGGCTATCCGGCGAAAAAATCAGGGTGCCGTAACTCTGCTGCAAAGGTAACTCGCGGATCTTTTGCCACGGTCCGACGCTCCAGAGAATGGTCTGCTCTCCCGAACTCGCCAGCCATCTGCCATCGGGGGAAAAGGCAACCCCCTGCACCGGCCCGGTGTGTCCATGCAAGACAGCCGCTTTCTGAAGGCGGGTCGAGTCCCAGACCATGACGGTCTTATCAGCCCCCCCGGTGGCGAACCAGCGTCCGTCCGGAGAGAATGCGACTGAAGTCACCCAGCCGGAATGATCCGTTAGCGTCGCAATCCGCAGTCGACGCGCAAAGTCCCAGACAATGACCTTGGAATCCTCACCACAGGAAACCAGCAAGCGTCCGTCCGGAGAAAAAGCAGCGCATCGGGCCGCCGCCTCATGACCATCCCTCATCCGGAAGCCGTCCCACTCTTCCCGCACGGAAAGCGCCGCCGCCCCCAAAGTCGCACTCACGGCCAGAGTCACGGCCAGGACGCTCGACTTGAAAAGTCCCAGGCGCAAGCTCCTCCGCAATAGCTCGCCTTCCCGTTTGCCCCGCTCCAGATCGGAGTGACGGCGAATGAGCAGTAGCTTGCTCAAGGGGATGCGCGTGTTTCGATCGACCGAGTAGTTGGAGAGATACTGCCGGAACAAACGGTTGGCTCGTTGTGTCGCGTCCATCACCTTGCCGGTCAACTGATTGATCTTGTCAATGAGGTACTCGTGGGTCAACTCATACCTCCGGGAATCCTCATCCTGGATTTCACAGATCAGTCGCGACTCAACAAAGAGATTCAACAACGGATCGACAATTCCCCGGCTCCGCTGGGTTCTTTTGACGATCTCATCGTGCGGGAGGTTCAAACGGGTGTTCTCGTCGGAAATCAAGCTGCGTAAGATGAGCGTGGCAGTCTGGTGGTCCCCCGAGGCCGCAATGACATCCTCCAGAAAGCTGAAGACCAGGGCCTCTTTTCTGCCCGCACGCCGATATTCCTCCAATGTGAAAATACGCCGGCGTTGCAACTGCTCGCCGACGATTTGGAGCTCGGAGGGTAAAACGTCGCCGTCCACGGCCAGGTCGTGCGCGATCTGCCGGCTCAACCCGGTTTCGAAGGGCAGGTTGGCGTGTTCCACACAGGAGCTGATAATCTTTTCGGCCCGTGCCTCGTCAAAAGTGTGCAGGTGATAGAGCCTTCCACTCAATAACGGATTAGGAATACGATCGGCAAACTCCTCATTGATCCAATGGAGGAAATCGCTTCGCATGGAAAAGAGGAACTTCACGGGGAGATCGGCCGAGTGGTAGCACTCAGTAACGAAGGAGAGGAATGGCTCCCGATCCTTTTTCGCCCGGAAGTTAATGAAAAACTCTTCAAATTGATCGCAAATGATCAGGATCCCGGTGTCGAGCTCTCCAGCGATCCGGCGCAAGTAAGGGAGCGGCGGCTCAGTGGAATGGGGGGAGAGCTGGCTTCTCTTGCGGCACTCCTCCATCAGCGTCGTCAACGGGTCCTTGTAGGAACGACAGTAGATGGGAAATTGGCCTTCCTCCCACAGCTTTGGAATCAGCCCGGCTCTCAAGACCGATGTCTTCCCGCAACCGGAGTCTCCGAACAATACTCCAAAGCGAAATTCGGGCTGCGAGACCCGCTCAAACAACGCGGCGGTATCCACCTCCCGACCGTGGAAGCGATCACGATCCGCCTCCTGGAACGGTAACAATCCTCTGAATGCGGCTCCCCTGGGAAGTGAAAGGATTGGCTTTCGAACCCGCCGTCGAAGGACAAGGTAGCCAATCAAGCCCAACGACGCCAAAAACAAGAACCCAAGGGCACGCCACGGCCCGTTCCGTTGAGGTTGAAAAATGAGCCAATCGATCCCCGGTGCCAGGGCCATCAGAACGGAAAGAACCAGCAGCCCTCTGCGGGCCAAGCCTGAGAATCTTTCTTGAGCGTATGCATGCGTGCGGGGACCTTCCGCCGCAAAGTCTTCTGAAACGATATCAGCCAGCGGGTTTTCCAGCCCTGTCTCTTGTTGGAGCTGTTGTCTCAACTTCTTCAGGTCGAACAGCATTTCCTCGGCGGAACGGTACCGTTGGTCTCGATCTTTACTCATCGCCTTTCTGACGATGCTCTCCAACTCCAAGGGAACGTCCCTCCGAAAGGTGCTGAGCGGGGGGGCTTCCCGGGTGAGAATCGCATGCAGGATTTCAGATGCATTTTCCCCTTCAAACGGCCTTCGGGCACTGACCGCCTGATAGATTACAACTCCCAGGGAGTAAATGTCGGTCCAGGTATTGGGTCGCTCGCCACGCGCCTGCTCCGGAGACATGAAACTGATTGTTCCGGAAATTCCATCGGCTTTGGGGGGAGGAACATCCGGTCGGGACTCGGCAGGGCGGACATCCTTCGAGGCTGCTCCGCGATTTTCCCCCTTCATCCCCGCTGGCAGGGGCGCGGTGAGCATTGCCAGTCCGAAATCAAGGACCTTTACCCGATCCTCTCCTCCAAGCATGATGTTGGAGCTCTTCAGGTCGCAATGAACCATGCCGACGACGTGGGCTGCCTTCAAGGCTTCTGCCGTCTGGATCGCAATATTAAGGGTCCTGCCGATGTCGAGCGGTCCACTTTTCAATTCGCTGGCAAGAGTTCTTCCCTCGACATACTCCATCACAATGTAAGGCCGGCCTTCCTCCTGGCCGAATTCGTGAATGGTGGCGATGTTGGGGTGATTCAGAGCGGCTGCCCGGCGGGCTTCACTTATCAGGCCGTCTCTCGCCTCAGGGTCAGATAAACCATCCGAAGGAAGGAACTTCAGAGCGACCGTTCGCCCCAGACGCAGGTCTTCCGCCTTGTACACTTCACCCAAGCTGCCTAGACCCACGCGCTCCAGGATACGGAAATGAGCGATCCTATGAACCATCATCATTTTCACGGGTGGTGACCTGCATTGAGATCAAGGACTTCCTTTGCGAGTAGAGAACAGCCTCCGAGATTCCTGCTAGAAGTGTAACACTGTATGCATCACTTTTGCACAAGAAGTGTGGTGTGAGCCCATTTCATCTGCTCCATCCTGCCCCAAAGAAAACCATAAGCCTCTAACTTCGATCTCTGGTTTAGTGGATCGGGTTGACCACCATTCGAGCCACTTCAACTTGACTCCATTTCCTGCCTGTGTTCTCTTGACCCTTGGCAGTTCAAGCAAGGATTCGAGTTGCCATTCGTAACTTTTGGGAACCGGGCCTCGTCTCTAAGACCTTCACCTTCCGGCGGCTCAAACCATTACAATGGTGGATCTCTCTTACGAGGCCGGATTAGCCCTTTTACTTGAATTTCAAGAGCTCAAAATTCACGATTGATCCATCTTTCTCGATGACCCAATTCCTTCTAGGGCTTTTCGATCAAAAGCCTTTCAAATTGCCGAACCCTTTCACCGAATGAATCCGATCCAACAGCTCTTCAATCCACGGAGGCATGACTCATGAAGTTACTCAAAGGGATTGCTTTTATGATTATTTTACTCGGAGCGGCCTCAGTCCTCTACTTCGCCCAGGAAGCAGAAGACCGGACGCTTCTTCCCTGGTCGATCGTTCAGAAGATTGTGGACGAGGCCTCCGGGGACCGCGCCATGCATACAATGCTCGAAATCGCCCCCTATCCACGGCACCGGAGCAAGGAAGAATACGAGAACAAGTTTCTGGAGAGTGCCTACATTGAGCGAAGGGCCAGGGAAGCGGGGCTTGATGGAGTCGCCGTGGAACGCTTTCCAGCGGGAGGCGGTCCGGCGACAGGAAGAGGGGATGCAGGAAACACACAAGCACCCGCAAATCCGTTCGCGGGCAAGACATGGGAGGGTTCGATCGGCCAGCTCTGGCTGGTGGAGCCCCGGCCCCATAAGCTACTCGACTATGCGGATGTCCCGACCATGCTGTGCGCGAACAGCGCAAATGGCGACTGGACAGCCGAACTGATTGACGTCGGGAACGGGTCCCGCCCCGAAGATTACAAGGACAGGGATGTCAAAGGGAAGATCGTTCTCGGGTCCGCCGCCCCCGGCGTGCTTCAGCGTATGGCCGTATTTGAGCGGGATGCGATCGGAGTGATTTCATATAACTCCTTGCGACCGGAGTACGATGTCCAGCAGTCCCTCTGGGAAGGCATTCAGACTCAGCCTCCCAATCAACCCCGGTTTGCCGGGAAGAAAGCGGGATTCGGTTTCAAGCTCAATGCCGAGATGGGACGCGAACTGCGCGCGCAGTTGGATCGAGGGACTAAGGTAAAACTGCGTGCCGTCGTCCAGGCGGATTGGTATCCCAACACCATGGAAACCGTGTTTGCCCGGATCGCGGGGGACGGGTCGAGCGAACAGGAGATCATACTCTCTGCACATCTCTACGAAGGCTACTTGAAACAAGGCGCCAACGATGATGCCAGTGGCAGCGCTGCCATCCTCGAGGTCGCACGAACACTGAACGCCTTGATCCACAGTGGACAGCTCTCCCGACCCCGCCGGACCATCAATTTTCTGTGGGTGCCGGAAATCAGCGGTACCACGGCCTGGCTCCGCGCCCATGAGGAAATCCGCAAGAGACTCATCAATGACATTAACATGGACATGGTGGGGGAAGGACTACAGAAGAACAACGCCTCCTTTGTGTTGAGCCGCACTCCCGATACGACGCCCAACTATCTGAACGACGTGATGCAGAGCGTTTTCGAATTCCTTGGAAACACCAACCGGGAACGGGTCCGCTATCGCGCCGGCGGCTATGCCATGTCCTACCCGATCGTTTCTTCGATCGGTTCCGCCGAACCGTTCCACTTCAACATCGATAAGCATTATGGGGCCTCGGACCATGTGGTTTACCTCAACAATGGAATCCCGGCCACAATGATGGGCGTGTGGCCGGACATGTGGTATCACTCCTCCGGCGATACTCCCGACAAGGCGGATCCCACCCAGCTGAGGCGCGCGGTGGTGCTCAGCGCCATGGGGGCTTATATTGTCGCCTCCGCGGACGATGCCGGAGCCGCACGGATTGGGGCTGAGTCTCTGGCGAGAGGGGACGCCCGCATCGGCGACGCCCTTCGGAAAGGGCTTGCTTACCTTGCCGACTGGAACTCAGACCTGCTCCCCTCCGCGTTTAAGGAAGCCATCAATACAGTTCGTCATCAGGGAAGAATTGAAAAAGCCACGTTCGAATCTGTGCAAACGCTGCTGCCGTCATCGATGACCGATGAAGCCAAGGAGAAAACGGTCGACCCGTTCCTTTCGATCATCGATGAAAGAACCTGGGTGGCAGAGAAACAGGTTACGGAGTTTTATGTCCTCCGGACAAAACGGGCTCCACCGGAGCTCATTTTGACTGCGGACGAGGCCAAGGCGGCACGGTTGATCCCGGAGCGAATCGGAGGTCAGGGAGGATTTGGGGGCGGGATCGCACGACTCCTCGAGCAACAACCGGAAGCCGACCGCAAAGCCCTCGAAGAGGCGTTGAGGAAGGTGCCCCAGCATATGACCGCGGAACTCAATGTAATGCTGGCCCGCAATGGAAACAAGGATGATCCCCGCAAGTATTCGGTTCTCGAGATCCGCGACTTTCTCTCGGGAGAATTTGAACCCATTACCCTGCAGGACATGACGGCGTACTTCAATGCCCAGGAAAGACTCAAGTCGATTCGATTGATCGAAAGAGCGGAGGAACCGGCGGCGGCGCCGAAAGGTCAGAAGTCGAAAGGTAAGAAGGGTGGAAGATAAGCGCATGGGTGGTCCCTGTACAGACTTCAGGGTGAGCCTTTGCATCGAGACTACTTTCCATAAGTCTGTCTCTTGTTGCGAAAGTATTATAGTTTATTTGAATTCACGAGGAGGGTGGGCTGTTCTTTAGCGGGAAGGGGTGTACCTTCAGGGAGCGTTCACCGAAAATTGGGTTTCCGGGTTCACATCTACCGAGATGACGGGGAGAATAATTCTGAAGGTGGCGCCGCCTTTCAAGTTATTCTCGGCGGTGATCTTCCCGCCGTAATGCTGCAAGATCGAGTGTCCCACACTGAGTGCCATCCCGGTGCCCTTGCCCACTTCTTTCGTCGTATAGAAGGGCTCGAAGATCCGGTTGGGGTCTTTGACTCCGGGTCCGTCGTCAGAAATCGACACGAACGTGTTGTCGCCATCTATTCCTGTCGAGATGGCGATGGTCCCGCCATCCTTTACATCGCGGATGGCCTCCATGGCGTTTTTCAGGATGCTTTGAATCACCTGAACGAGGCGATCCCGATTGACATTGACCCACATGGGATCATGCCCAAAGCGCAACTTCGTGTTGATATGACAGTCCTGAAAATCCTTTTCAAACGGACTTAAAGATTCCACGACGAGGTCGTTCAGCTCGATGGATTCCACTGCATGTTCGGGGACCCGGACGAAGCTTTGCAGACTCTCTACAATTTTCTTGGAGCGCGCCGCCGCCTGGAGGATGCGGTCGAATCGCTGACGCAATTTCGGATCGAGCGCCTTATCCTGCAGCGAAAGCTCAGAAAACCCCATGACAGTAGTCAGCGGGTTATTCAACTCGTGGGCTGCCCCCGAAATCATCTGGCCGAGAGCCATGAGTTTCTCGGCATGCTGGAGTTGCCGTTCCATGGTCTTCATTTCGGTGACATTGCGCCCCACGGTCAGGACGCCGGTGACGTGGCTCTCGGCGTCATAGACAGGCGACATGGAGATTTGAAGAGTGCGGTAATTCTCCTGGGGCGCTTCCATCTGAATTTCCAGGGATTGGGGCTTGCCCTGAAAAACAGCAGTGGCCGCCTGTTCCACAAGGAATCGGTCTTTCCCCCGAATAAACTCGCGATAGCTTCTTCCCTTCAGCTCTTCGGAACTCAGGCCCAACCCCTCCTCACACTTCTTGTTGGCCCATTGAAACTTGCCCTCTTGATCGGTGACAAAAATGGAATCGTTCGCATTGTCCACCAGGCTCTGGACAAACTCGCGGTGTTTCACGGCGTCATCCCGATGCTTCTGCACCCCGACTTTCTCGCGCTCGAACAAGTAAACGAACATACCCACCGCCGCAAAGAATCGGGGCAGGTCAAGGAATTGCAGAAGCAGTGGGGTGAGATACTCCCACCTCAGAACGATACCAAAACTCATGAGGCCGATTCCGCCCGCCGCAAAGCCGAAGATCAGCGTTTGGACCCCGATGGAATGCGGTCTCTCTCGAGAGCGGAAAAACACCCAGCCGGTGTATAGAAATACGAGACCGATCAACAGGCTAAACACGGAAAAGTGGTAAAACACCAGCACCTTCCAAAAATAACCTGGGGTATTGGAGCGCGTGACATCGGGGGTCGCGGAGGCGGAATGATAGGCTTGCCAGTAGCTGAGGAGTGCAAACAGGAGGCCCAGACCGACAACCGGGGCGCGGGGCGTTCGCAAGCCAACAAAGGTCCGCGCACTGAGGCAGAACATGATGGCAGCAGCCGCCAGCAAGATCTCATCCAGAAGGAGTGCAAACTGTATGTTTCCCAGGCCGTTAATGACGGCTACCTGTGCCAAATATTGGAGCAGTAACAGCCCCCAGCCGAGTGTCCACAGCGTGAAAAACCGCTCCCTCAACCCTCGCTTGGAGAAGACGAAGAAGATAACCGCGAACAGAGCGATGGTGAGAAATGTGGTCAATCCGTCGGCTAGATAAAAGTCCATGAGTGCTCCTGGCGAGAGAAGGTTCCTCGCCCGTGCTGCTTATTTTTTCGGCTAAAGGAGGGAAAACTTTAGAAAATAATGACCCGGAGGAGGAACTTCTCCCAAGGAACCCGCATGCGTCACTGTTCCATTGCCCCCCACCTGCGATTTCTTTATCATAAAGAGGAGTGGAAACTCCCTGTCCATGCTCAAGCGGGATCTGGCAATCCCACCGCTCAACTCAGGTCACGAAAGGAAATAAGGAATGAAACCGCGATATTGGATCATCCCGGCGGCCATGATTGCCATCGCTGCCCTTCTTCTGAGCTTTTCGGCAAAGGCGAGCAACTCGCTGAGAAGTGCGATTCCCGCCTCAAGCCCCGAGGAAAAATCCCCGCCGTTCTTCAAGATCCGCGCCATTACGGCGTTTGTCTCCATCGACCCCGGCCGGATCGAAGAGGCGGTCTCCGAGGCGGTTCAGTTCCTGGAGAAATCCCGGGACCGGTTTCAATCGGCCGGGTTCGAGGTCCAAACCATTCGGCTGGCCACCCAGCCCTTTCCGGAATATACGAAAAGCATGTCACACCGGGCGGCACTCGAACTGATCCAAAAACTGGATCGATTGGCGGTGCAGCACCACCTCGATCTATCCATTGGACCGGGAATTCTCGAAGACCGCGACGATCCGGAAGCGGTGGCATTGATTACGGATATTCTGTCGCATACCCAGACCACCAATACCAGCGTGACGGTGGCTACTCCGGAACGCGGGGTTCAACCGAAAGTGGTTCGCGCGGCGGCACAGATCATGAAGAACCTTTCCACAGCCTCAAAGGGTGGCATCGGAAACTTCAGCTTTGCCGCGGCAGCAAACTGTCCTGCCGGGATTCCATTCTTCCCCACTGCTTACCACCTCGGAACCCAAAAGCAATTTGCCCTGGCCATTCAGTGTGCCAGCCTGGTTCAGGAGGCCTTTGCGCATTCCCTCTCGCCTGCGGAAGCTCGTGTCAACCTGAAGAAGATCTATGAAGCGCAATTGCATCCGGTTGAAGTCATCGCTCAGGGATTGTCGGAGGAGACCCGGTGGAATTATGAGGGGATGGATGTATCCACGGCTCCGTTAAAGGAAGTCTCAATCGGCGCAGCGATCGAAACCCTGTCGGGAGTCCCGTTTGGAGATCACGGCACGCTGACGGTTGCCGCCCTGATCACGGATGTCCTGAAGAGCTTGAACTTAAAGCGTGCTGGATATTCCGGACTGATGATTCCGGTCATGGAAGACGCGACCATTTCACGGCGGGCGGCCGAAGGAAGGTTGTCACTCGACAAACTGCTCCTGTTCTCGTCGGTCTGCGCCACCGGCATTGACGTGGCGCCGATTCCGGGCGATACCCCGTCGGCTGAAATTGAAAGGGTCATCATGGACGTGGCCTCCCAGTCCACCAAGCTGAAGAAACCTCTTGCCGTCCGACTCCTCGTGGTACCGGGGAAAAAGGAAGGGGCCATGACGGAATTTGAAGATCCGTTCCTGGTCAATACGAAGGTGATGTCTGTGAAGTGAGCAGCGTGATCCCGGCCTGGCGGGATCACGCCTTTCATCTTGATTCTTTTCACACGCACTCTGCTCTTACCGGGTCTGTCCATCGTGCTTTTGCCGATAAATGCCCCGGCTGGTGCGATTCAATTCACGATTCAACTGGCGCCGCTCGGCCGGGGTCACCTTCCCATCCGACTTGGCGAACAATTTGTCGGCTTGAATCTTTCCTTCGCGAGACTCAAGGCCACGGGCTTCCCGGTAAGTTAATTGCCCACTCCGGATTCCCTGGTTGATTCGTGCCTGCTGGCGGGCCTGGCGTTGATTGATGCCGGGGGTCCGTGTCCCGGCAAGAATCGGGAGCGTGAGGGCGAAAAGGAACACACCGCACGCAAGAAAACCCATCAACTTTTTCATGACATCCTCCTGTTCATCTGGAATTCCGGAGGGCCCTCCGTTTTTCAATCTCTTGGACAATTGAGGATCTCAAGAAGTTTAATCGATGGGACGCGCAGAAAAACGGACCGTGCGGAGCTCTAACTATGAATTCGTGTCATCCGTGTCGTCTGTGTAATCAGCGTCCATGATTTATTGAAGATCTCTCGGGGCGGGGGAGCTCATTCCGGATTGCGAAGCTCATTCAGGGCTTGTTCGACGTAAGGGCGAACCATTTGCTTGCGCCAGTACATGAGGAAATCGGTGTTGTCGAGGGGTTTGGCCACGGCATGCGCAGCGGCCGCGGCGGCGCGAATGCTGCTCTCACCCAAGGGGCGACCAATTAAGAGTTTCTGCGCTTCAGTGACTTCCATCGCATGCGGGGCGATGGCGCCCAGGATGAGTTTCGCGTCCCGGACAGTCGCGTGATCCTCTTCAAACCAGACACAGGCCGCGACGCCAAGCACCGGAAAGTCGAACGCCCCGCGACGCCTCAGTTTTGCGTAGCTGGCGCGCCATCCATTGGCCGGAGGAAGCAGGATTTCGGTCAACAGTTCGTTGTGCTGTTTTGTTAAATAGTGAATTCCATCAAACCTGGAATAGAGTTGAGCGATGGGAATCACCCGCTCTCCCCCGGGAGAAACCAGTTTGACCCGAGCACCCAACGCGATCAGGACTGGCACTTCATCCGCCGATTGAACGGCCCAGCAAACTTTCGATCCCGGCGCCACCCAACAGGTATCGCCGTCTTTCTTCAGGCAGAAGTGAACTCCTTTGCGCCATTCGTAATTCTGGTCATAGTAATTGCAGCGCGTATCGAGGAGCAGATTGCCGCCGAGGGTTCCCATATTCTGCAGGACCGGGGTCGAGATCAGTCTCGCTGCATGAGCGATGACGGGGTAATATTTTTGAATGGTCCGATTCTCAATCAATTCAGTCAGGGTCACGGCAGCTCCGACGCTCACACCCGTGGTTGAAGGAGCACCTGTGATTTTTTTTAGAGCGGCAATACGCTGCAAACCAATCACGACCTTGGGGGTCTGCTGGCGGCGCTTCATGTTGGGATACAGATCCGTTCCCCCCGCGACGAATTGTCCCTCGGCGCCGGCTTCCGCCATCAGCTTCACGGCATCTGCAATCTTCCGTGGGGCATGATACTCAAACTTTGGGAGTCGCATCATCGGGAGACCCGTTCGTTATTTCTTAAATGGCAAATGATCCAGATCCACATTCCCGCCCGACAAGATAATCCCAATCCTCCGGTTCGCGAATCCCGCGATCTTCTTAAAGATCGCCGCCGCGACCGCCACGGCGCCGGAGGGCTCAACGACGATCTTCATCCGTTCCCAGATATGCCGCATCGCCTCGATGATCTCATCCTCGCTGACGGTCACAATTTCGTCCACCAGCTTATGGATAACCGGAAACGTCTTCTCTCCCAGGGATGAGCGGAGGCCATCCGCGATGGTCTGCGGATGAGCTTGCAGGATGATCTTTCCGGCTTGCTTCGATTGAAACGCATCATCAGCACCCTTGGGTTCACATCCAATGATCCAGGTTTCGGGGGAAAGACTTTTCATGGCAAGCGCGGTCCCGCTGATTAATCCCCCACCGCCGACCGGGGCCAACAGAAAATCGAGCCCTTCTTCCACCTGCTCGTGGAACTCCACGGCGCAGGTTCCCTGTCCGGCAATGACGCGGTAATTATTGTAAGGATGGATGAGGACGGCGCCTGTTCTGGCCATGAGTTCATCCGTCATCGACTCCCGCGCCTCCAGGGTGGGTTTGCAGAAGGTGATCTCTCCTCCATAGTTTCGGATCGCTCCGACCTTTGGCGCCGGGGCATTTGAAGGCACCACGATGTATGCCTTTATGCCTCGAATCCTGGCAGCCATCGAGAGCGCGGCCCCATGGTTGCCGGAAGAGTGAGTGATCACCCCCTTCGCGGCTTCCGCATCATCCAGCGACAAGACGGCATTGATGGCCCCTCGCGCCTTGAAGGCGCCTCCCTTTTGCAGGTTCTCGCACTTAAAGAAGACCTGGGCGCCGGCCATCTCGTTCATCGTCCGGCTCGTCATGACGGGGGTTCGATGGATGTGCGGCCGTATTCGCTGGAGAGCTTCCCGAATCGTCTCCAGTCCTGGCTGAGTCTCAGCGTTTATGGTTGGAGTTGTCATAAGAATTCAATCACACTTTCTTTAGGTGTTTCTGAGTTTTGGTAACCCCGGTCCGCCGCGGCATCCGCCATTATTGCCGGCGGATCGCCGGCGGATTTTCGGGTTTTGGCAGCCCCGGCGAGCCCGCCGCGGCGGGCCGGGGGATAATCACGCGGTCTCACGGAAGCCCCGGTTTGCCATGGCGGACATCTGGTCAACTCGGTACCGAACATTCCTCACTCTCTTGCATGGACGGCTTCACGTGACATTTCCTTTCCCGTCCCGCCCTCCCAGGGAGGCTTAACACGGACGGGTTCCGGCCAATCCACCTCAGGAACGGACTTGGGCCCATAACGGTGCGGTTCTTCGACCCCCCGGGTAATGCCTGTTCCTCTGCTGTCGGTCGATTCCACGTCATCTTCCTGTCTTTCGGCCCCCTTCTGAATCGCAGACAAAACCTTGTCGGGAGTGATGGGGACCTCATCAATGCGCACCTGGACCGCATCATAAACCGCGTTGGCAATGGCGGGCGGGACCGGCAGCAAGGGTCCCTGTCCGACTTCCTTGGCGCCGAAAGGGCCGTTGGGATCCGGATCTTCAATCAGAAATGTCTTCACGTCGCACATTTCCAGCGTCGTGGGCGATTTGTATTCGAGGAGGCTGGGGAATTTGTGCACGACATTCCGATTCGCCCGGTAACTCATTTCTTCCATCAGAGCCTCACCCAATCCCATGTAGACCGACCCCTCCACCTGTCCCAAGGTCAAGGCCGGATTAATGGCGCGTCCGATATCGTGCGCCATCCAGATTCGCTCCACCCGCACAATCCCGGTGCGCGGGTCCACCTCGACCTCGGCGACCGCCGCATCGTAACTGTATGCCGGAGAGGGACCGACACCCGCTCCCTTGTATCTTCCCGCTGAGGGAGGCGGCGTATAACTGCCGACGGTCCCAATCGTTCCGAACCTGGCCTCGGCGATTTGAACCGCCTCGGCGAATGAGATGGACGTCTCGGGATTCTCCACATCGAATAACCGGCCCCCGGAAAAGGAAAGATGAGTGGCGGGAATGTTCATTTTTTCCGAAACCGCGCGGACGAGAAGGTCCCGGGCGCGTTCAGCTGCCTCCAGCGCCGCATTCCCCGTCATCAGCGTCACCCGGGAGGAATAACTCCCAAGATCAACAGGAGTGAGATCAGTGTCCGCCGTGAGGACTCGAATGTCGAAGGGATCAATCCCGAATACCTCGGCAACAAGGTAGGCGAGGATCGAATCGGAACCCTGTCCAATGTCGATCGATCCACACATCACGCACACACCGCCTTGACGGTCCAGCCGGAGCTGCACCCCGGAATGCGGCATGTGATTCCAATAAATGGGAAGTCCGGCGCCACTCAGGTAGGACGCACAGGCCAGCCCTATGCCTTTTCCGTAAGGGAGGTTTCGGAATTTGTTCTTAAAGTCGCTCGCCGTGACCACCTTGTCGAGACACGCGGCCAGCCCCATCGAGCCAACCCTCAAGTAATTTGCGGTAAGCGAATGGGGCTCCACCAGATGGTTCTTGCGAATTGCCACTGGATCGAGCCGCAACTGCTCCGCAATCTTGTCGAGATGAATCTCGAGGGCATAGCGGGGTTGCGGCGTTCCGTGGCCGCGCTTGGGTCCGCAGGGCGGCTTGTTGGTAAACACACGGACGCCTTCGAACTTGTAATTCGGAATTTTGTAGGTCACCGTCTGCAACGCCCCCGTGTAATAGGTGGAGGCAACCCCATAACTGCCGTAAGCCCCGCCGTCGAGGAAGGAGCGGAAATGCATCGCCGTGATCGCGCCGTCCTTCTTTGCCCCCGTCTTCACCCACATGAGCACGGGATGTCGTCCCCGGTGGCAATAAAACACCTCTTCCCGCGTGAGGGTTACTTTCACGGGGCGGCCCGTTATCATGGCAAGTTTTGAGACAATCATCTCGTGGGGAAATGGGTCACTCTTGCCGCCAAAGCCGCCTCCATTGGGCGTGGCGATGACCCGGATACGGCTGGCAGGCATTTCCAGTACTTTTGCGAGCGCCCGGTGGACATAATGCGGGGTCTGCGTGGAGCTCCATAAACAGAGCTTGCCGTCGCCGTCCACCTGGGCCACGGCGGCGTGCTGCTCCATGGGAAGGTGCGTATTGCCTTCGTAAAAGAATACATCTTCCCGAACCAAATCGGCCTGTTTGAATCCTTCTTCCACGTCGCCAAACTCCAAGGCCACCATCTTGTGAACATTGCCGTGATCCCCATAGCTGTGGATGCGCCAGGCCTCTTTGCACTCTCCGGGATTCTCGGAGCCGCCGGTCTTTGAAAGTCCATCTCCGGTGCGCAGAGATTCAGGATTTCTCAATGCATCCTGTATCGAGGAAACGACAGGCAGAGGTTCGTATTCCACTTCGATGGCGTTCATGGCTTCAAACGCCGAATCCTCGTCGATGGCAGCAACAGCGGCAACCGGATCACCAATCATGCGGACCTTCTCGAGGCACAGCGCGTGCTCGTCCTGGCTGACCGGTAATATGCCGTAGGGGAGGGGGAGGGACTTCCCCGTAATGACCGCGACCACACCGGGCATCGCCTCAGCCTTCGACGTGTCAATTTTTCGAATCAGGGCATGGGGGACGTGACTGCGCAGGATTTTACAGTAGAGCATCCGCGGCAACACGATGTCGTCGGCAAATTTCGTTTGCCCGGTTACCTTGGCCGAGGCATCGATCTTGCGAAGCGGCTTGCCGACAACGTTGAGATGTTTTGAGCTTCCGTTCTTCATGAGATAAACCGCAAAAGGTTTGGTAGCCGTGATCCCGTTCTTTAGGATCGCGGGCTTTTCCACGCAGGTCGCAAGAGCTCGAGGGCTAAAGCCCTCCTTGACTTAAATCAACGTGATCAAGGCCTGGCTAAAGCCAGACCCTTACAAGGCCCTGTCTCTTCAATCCGTACACAACTTCCTCGGAGATACTGATTCAAATCCACATGCTCATGATTTGGCTGAAGCCAGGCCCTTACAAGGGCTTTTCACTTCAATCCGTACACAACTTCCTCGCGGACCTCTGCCTTTTCCCCGCGCATACGGGCCGCCGCCAATTCGACCGCCTCGTAAATCTTGATGTAGCCCGTGCAACGGCACAGGTTGCCCGACAGCGCCTGGGCAATCTCTTCACGGCTCGGCTTCGGATTCTTTTCCAGCAACTCCTGGGCCGTCAGCAAAAATCCCGGCGTACAGTAGCCGCATTGGGCGGCCCCAAGATCGGCGAAGGTTTCCTGCAGCGGGTGCAACCGGCCATCCGATAGTTGCATTCCCTCCACCGTCATCACCTCGTGTCCTTCGACATCGAGGCCCAGGACGAGGCACGAGAGAACCGGTTTGCCGTCCAGCAGCACCGTGCAGGTCCCACATTCGCCCAGCTCACACCCGTGCTTGGTCCCGGTGAGATTCAGATCTTCGCGCAAAACCTCAAGCAGGGTCTTATGAGGTGCAAATGCAACCTCGCAAGGCTCCCCGTTCAGGACGAACGCAATGTGCGCTTTTTGCTTCCGACTTTTCGCCCTGGGATTCATCGTCTTCTTAATTCCGGACTTCATCGCACTCTGCTCTCTTCATAACCGGACATACTCAAAATCGAACGGCTTTCCGCCAACACCGCTTTTGGGTGGCGCAATCCAGTTGGCGATCTTTCCCGGGTCAGTGACGGGTTTCATCAACTCGCGCACATAAGCCCGATCCTCTTGCCCGGGCAGCCAGAAGGGGGCCCTTGATTCGAACTCTTCCTTCGAAACCAGGTTGCCTTCAAGATCGAAGCAGTGGTTCGCGAATTCACCCTGATGGCGATGAAAACGGGTGGAGGGAAGGACCAGCCTCGTGGAGATACCCTCTTCCTCCAGCGCTTTGTTCCACCTTGCCAGACCGCGCTCGCAATCCTTGACATACTCGCCACGCAGCACTTCGTTCAACGCATTCCGGAGCGGGGCCTCTTTCGTGGTGAGCCTTCCGTTCTCGATCACGGTCAGCGAATAGGTGGTGTCACTGATCACATGGTCTTCATACTTTTTCTGCTCGAGATAGCGCCCTTTCAAGCCCGCCGAGAAGAAGTCCGCTGCATTGGAAGAAATCTCGCCACCGAAAAGATCAAGCGAATAGCTGTACCAGAAATTGATGTAGCGCTGGATGATGGAGAGGGGGATGCCGCTGAGCGCCCTCACCTCGTTGTCGCCCTGATTCTTTGTCTGCTTCATCAGCTCCGCGGTGCGTTTCACGATGCGCTCCAGGCCCGACTCTCCCACAAACATGTGGTGCGCTTCCTCGGTCAGCATGAACTGGCAGGTGCGCGCCAGCGGCTCGAAACCCGACTCGGCCAGGGACGCGAGCTGATATTTTCCATCGCGGTCCGTGAACATGGTAAATGCGTAAAAGTTGAGCCAGTCATCACACGGCTGGTTGAAGGCGCCCAGGATGCGCGGCTTGTCGGTGTCGCCGCTCCGCCGCTGAAGCAGCTCCTCGGCCTCCTCACGGCCGTCGCGTCCGAAGTATTTTTGGAGGATGTACACCATCGCCCACAAGTGTCTCCCCTCTTCCACATTCACCTGGAACAGGTTTCGCAGGTCGTACATCGAAGGGCAGGTGGCGCCCAGGCTCCGCTGCTGTTCGACGGAGGCCGGCTCGGTATCGCCCTGGGTCACGACAATGCGGCGCAGTGCGTTGCGAAACTCCCCGGGAACCTCCTGGTAGGCCGGGTTGCCGCAACCATCTCCAAACCCGATGGTGGCGTTTTCTTTGGAAGGGTTCAGGAAGATCCCCCAGCGATATTCCGGCATCTTGACATAATCAAAATGGGCCCAGCCCTCGGGCTCTACCGACACGGCGGTCCGAAGGTAAACATCGCGCCCCTGGAACCCCTCCGGTCCCATTTCGTTCCACCAGGACAGGAAATTCGGAAGCCATTTCTCCAGCGCGCGCTGAAGCTGGGGATCGTTGCTGAGATCGACATTGTTGGGAATTTTATCGAAGACGCTCATCAATTGTCCTTTGGCGAGAATCTTGAGTCGTGAAACGGAGTAGCCGTCTTGATACCGAAGCCAGAAGCGAGAAGCCGGACGCCAGAGGTCGGAAGTCAGAAGTCAGAGCTCAGAAATGAGACCACTAGGATCACAGTCTCTGGCTTCTGGCATCCGGCTTCTGGCGTCCATTGAATACCTTCATGTCCTTCGAAAGTCAAACTTCGCCTTCGTCGGCTTCCCGTAATTCGTCAGCGCTCCGTGTTCGCCGACGGCGTTGGGCCGCTGGAAGATCCAGTTCTGCCAGGCGGTGAGGCGTCCATAGATCTTGGTGTCGGTGGTTTCCGGGCCGGCGAATCGCAACGAGGCCTCCATGCCGGTCAGGGCGTCTGGGGACAGCGAAGTCCGCTCTTCGATGGCCACGCGGATCTCATCGTCCCAGTCCAGCCCGTCGGGCACCAGGGTGACAAGGCCAGCTTCGAGCGCGGGGTCGGCTGAGAAATGAGCGGGAGGTTTCAAAGCAGCCTCGACCCGGGCGGTATCGTTGAGAAAGCGGGATTCCAGGCGCGAGAGGCCGTTTGACATCGGCAGTGCGCCGGCGTTCATCGAATTAGTAACAATTCTAATCGCTTGATCCGGGTCGTTTCGCATGTAGATGCGATCCGAAGCGAGTGCAAGTTCCAGGAGATTCCCCGCGAAGCAACTTCCCTCTTCAATCAAAGTAAAGAAACTCTTGGCGGTATGATCCATCCGGCGCAGAACGCGACCCATATGGAGAATGATCTCCCGCACCAATCCATGGTTCCGGTGGTTTGAGAGTATTTCATCGATCCGGAGGATGGCGTCCAATTCGCCGTGAGTGCGGACACACACCAAGCCGATTTCCGGCTCATTGAAGCGCAGGTGCAGCAGCGCATCATCCAGTTCGCGATAAGCCGCCAGGGCCCAGAACCGGTCTCCCCATTCCTGGATTCGCGCCGCGGAATCGGGCGGGGGATCCGCGGGAGCGCGAACGGTCAGATGTGCTACTCGCGCCTTCCGGTCGAGCTGGAGCGAAACGTATCTGTAATCCCGACCGCTCTCCGTAATCTGAACCTCAATGGGGTGCAGCGTGATTCCCTTTTGCGGGGTCGATCTTGATGGCTCGTCTCCGGAGTTGGGCCGACTTTCCGCGAGCAGTTGATTGACCCGGGAGGTCACCGCCAGATCGAATTTGCTCGTTGGGAACGTCTCATCGACCAGGCCCCATTCTTTCGCCCGCTTTCCCTTGATCCCTTCCGCCAAAGTGCAAAAGACATCCGCGCGATCCCGGCGGACCTTGCGCTTATCCACCAGCCGGGTCAACCCTCCCGTCCCCGGCAGGACGCCCAGCAGAGGCACCTCTGGAAGCGAAACCGCCGAGCTGCCGTCGTCCACCAGGTAAATCTCGTCACAGGCCAAGGCAAGCTCGTATCCCCCGCCGGCGCACGTCCCGTTGAGCGCCGCGACAAAACGGATGCCCGAAAACCGGGAAGCTTCCTCCATGGCGCAACGGGTCTCGTTGGTAAATTTGCAGAAATTGACTTTAAACGGATGGGAAGAAGTTCCAAGCATGTAGATATTGGCGCCGGCGCAAAACATGCGCGGCTTCAAGCTCTTCACGACCACGACGCGGACCTCGGGGTGCTCAAAGCGGATGCGGTTGAGGGCATCGGCCAACTCGATATCGACGCCCAAGTCGTAGGAGTTCAACTTCAACTTGTACCCTTCGCGCAGGGGCGAATCTTCCTGAACATCCAGTCCGAGGGTGGCGACTTCACCTTCCACCGCCAGATTCCAATGCCGGTACTGTCCCGGAGAAGCTTGAAACTCCACCGCCCGCTCGGCCGTCTGGGGTGGTGAGGTCGCTGGAATGGCCATCAGACAATCCTCCCGCTCTTGTGGTGAGTCTCGCAGTATATTACAATTTGACATCCCCAACAAGTGCAATATAATGCATGAGCACCTCCATTCGATGAACATGAAGGTAATCAATGGACGCCAGAAGCCGGATGCCAGAAGCCAGAGACGGTGATCCTAGTGGTCGCATTTCTGAGCTCTGACTTCCGACCTCCGGTTTCCGGCTTCTCGCTTCTGGCTTCGGTAGTTAGACAGATAATCCGTTTCATAGCTCAAGATTCTTCCCAAGGGACAATCGATGAGCAACAGCGACATATTGTCGAACCGAAAGGACCTCCTGTCAGCCATCGGTGCGCGAGTTCGAAAGCGGCGCCTTTCGCAGGGATGGACCCAATCGCAACTGGCAGAACGGGCTCAGATCTCTCCCCGTTTTCTGGCCCAACTCGAAGCAGGAGATGGAAACATCTCCGTACTCCGGTTGGCGCAGGTGGCCGAGGCGTTGCACCAGCCCTTGCGCGACCTGATCCCAAGCGCCTCCCTGACCGAAAGAAAGCCGAGCGGTCAAGTCCCCGGCCGCCAGCGGATGATCGCCTTGATTGGTCTCCGCGGCGCCGGAAAAACCAGCGTGGGCGTTCAGTTGGCCGGGCGGCTTAAGCAACCTTTCGTGGAATTGGACTCCCTTATTGAGAAGGCCGCCTCGATGCCGCTGGCACAGATCTTCTCCCTGCATGGAGAGGATTACTATCGTCGATTGGAGTATCAAGTCCTGAAAAAAACCTTGAGGACTTCAAAGCCAATGGTGCTCGCCACCGGGGGATCGCTGGTCACCGATCCGCGCACGTGGGGCCTCGTCAAGCAATCCTGCACCACGGTCTGGTTGAAGGCCGCTCCTGAAGTTTATTGGAACCGACTTCTCAAGCAGGGTGACACGCGGCCCATGAAGAACAACCCTTCAGCGATGACTGAACTGCGTGCCCTGCTCGCAGCACGGGAGCCGCTCTACGGGCAGGCCGACCATATGATCGACACGTCGCGGCTCTCATTAAGTGAAGTGACGGAAGCCGCCCTCCAAGCCCTTGAAAGGGACGCGCTCGGTTAGAGTTGGGTGGGACTTGGAAGGGCACGACTTCAGTCGTGCCTGCTCAGAACAGACCCTCTTTCCCGGGCTTAAGCCCGGGAAAGACTAAAATTCAAGAAGCTAAGTTCGTCCTCCCCGGCACGACTGAAGTCGTGCCCCTTCCACCAGACTCGCCGTCCCCCGCACGACTGAAGTCGTGCACTACCGGGGTCCATTACCGGGGTCAGATCCTATGAAGGACCGTGACGACTCGAATGAGCGGGTCGTTTTTTGGTAAGCTCCTCGGAAAGACAGATCACTTTTTCAAAGGAGCGGACAATGACCAAACAAACGACCCCTAGCAAGAAGTATATCAAC